>NZ_JASATW010000010.1:0-235625 GCF_030405905.1 Sphaerothrix gracilis Ecp01 | reverse complement strand
AGACTCGCCAATCCAAGGGGCAATACTAGACTGATAGGAAATGTCGAAGGGCACGTAGGGCAGACCGCCCGGATTGGGCACGGTTCCCGTGTATTCCTCAATCAGCGTGAATAGCTGAAACTGGCTGAGCTGGCCCCAGGTTTCCTCTGTGGTATCTAGAATCAGGGTCATGGCGGTGTCGGCTGGCAGCAGCTCAAGGGCCGAGGGTGATGTTTTGGCAGCGCTAGCGACGGGGGTGCTGCAGACGAGGCTGAGGAGAGGCAGGAGAAAACCTAATTTCATCACCCTATGGTTAGAAATAGCTAATTTCACTTAAGCACATCTGGTTCACCAACGTCACGTTTTCTAGCCAGCGGCGTTCTCTACCTGAGATAATTGAGCAGTGGCCTCAACCTGACGCGATCGCCCCTGCTATGTCTTTCTCTACCAACTTGTTCAACCTAGCGCCCAAAGAAGCCGCGCCGGCCCAGCGGATTGGGGTGATTGGCGGCGGTCAACTGGCCTGGATGATGGTGCCAAGTGCTAAAAAGCTAGGTCTAGACCTGATTGTCCAGACCCCGCGAGCCACCGATCCTGCCGCCAAGATTGCCAAGGAAACCGTCTTAGCGCCCATTGAGGACGCCGAGGCGACGGCGGAACTGGCCCGCAAGTGCGATTTGATTACCTTTGAAAACGAGTTTATTGACCTGGCTGCCCTGGCCGAACTGGCCGAGCAGGGAGTTGAGTTTTATCCGACCCTGGCCGCGCTTAGGCCCCTGCTGGACAAATATGAACAGCGAACTTATCTGCAAAGTATTGGTCTGCCCGTTCCTCAGTTTGCGGGTTTAGAGTCCGAGACCGATCGGCCTCAACTGGCCCAAAAGGTGAGCGAGCTGGGCCTGCCGCTGGTGCTCAAAACCCGGCGACACGGCTATGACGGTCAGGGCACGTTTATTTTGGCAACCCTAGAAGCGGTCGAACAGACCTGGCAGCAGCTAGACTATGCCCCTATCCTGCTGGAAGAGTTTGTGCCGTTCGAGCGCGAACTGGCGATTATGGTGGCGCGATCGCGGCTGAAAGAGGTGATCGCCTATCCCATCGTGGAAACCCAGCAGGTAGATCAGGTCTGTCGCCGCGTGATTGCTTCAGCTAAAGTGGAGCTACCTGTGGCCGAAGAGATAGGAGCGATCGCCCGCAAGTTAATGGATGGTCTGCAGGCAGTTGGCGTTTTTGGCATTGAGTTATTTCTCACCGCTGAGGGCCGGGTACTGGTGAATGAAGTGGCCCCCCGCACTCACAATTCTGGCCACTATAGCCTAGATGCCTGCCGCACTTCGCAGTTTGAGCAGCACCTGCGGGCCGTGAGCGGCTTATCTTTGGGATCGCCCGCCTTAGCCTGTCAGCAAGCGGTCATGGTGAATCTGCTGGGCTACGAGCAGGCGAGCGATGACTACCCGGAAAAGCGGCAGCGCCTCGAACAGCTCCCCAATACCTACGTCTACTGGTACGGTAAGAGGGAGTCTCATCCAGGGCGCAAGCTGGGGCATGTCACCACGCTGCTGGGGCTGAAGGGGCAGGCCGCCGAGCGCACAGCCGCTGAGGTGATTGAGCAAGTTGAGTCAATCTGGTATCCGGCCTGATATTGCCCTAGGACGCAGCCGTCTGCAAAACTGATGGCAAAGCCAGCCTGTTTGACTGAAATTGTTGTGATTTTGGCAACTGAGCTTATTTTTCTCAATTTTTCAGGAAAGGGTGGCTCAAGCCTTGTAATTTAACGTCAGTAGGCTTGGGTGCTCAGAACCTCGTTGCTCGAACCATCAGGCTGCTCGATAGCCTAGTGTCAAACTATCACTGCTGCCCAAAGAACCGGGGCTTACGCACTTGACGAGGTTTTTAACTGCTCGCGAGATCCCTCCGGCTGTCGCCCCCCCTTGAATAAGGGAAGCGGCAGAATCCTACCGCTACCACTAGCGTCTCAAATTTTAAACTACGTAACGCCTAAGAATATCTGAAACCCAAGAGATTATGAAACGCCTCTATTCAATTGCAACCGGACTCCTCAGCCTCAGCTTGGCTAGCGCTAGCCTCCCGGCCCTGGCCCAGCCTCAAATTGCCAGCGGCGATCGCTACCTAGAAGATATCAGCGGCGCGGAATGCCTCGCTCGCACAGACGAGTTTATGTCAAGCCTGGAAGTTGAAAGCAGCGGTGGCGAAATTGATCGCACTGGCTATTTTAATGACGGCGTTTTCCGCATTCTCTGCTATGACTACGGCACTGACAGCATGGTCGTTGTCTTCGCCGCCCATGATGAATCTGCCGAAGTCGCCACTGATTTCATGCGCTATACCCTCGACTCTATCGCCTACTAAGTCAGCAGAGACAAACCAATCGCGATCGCTGCGATCCCAGTGATTTTGAATGTTCTGCAAAATTCCTGGGATTTTTGGCCTGAGATTTTTGGCGGGCCCTGAAAACCCGCTAACGCAGCAGGCGCTCACCGCGAGCGTAGATCTCTCTGGCATAGCTTGACCAGGGAGCCGTCTGCCCAGAACGAAAACAGCTAGCCTGCAGCAGCAGATTGTACAGCAGTGCCTCCCGATAGCGGGGCTGACGGGTAACAGCCGACTCCCTACCGCCGTCAATATTGCGCCTGCTGCGATGAAAATGGGCGCTTAGGCGGTGCCTTAGCTCAGAGGTGGCAATGGACAGGGGCGCTTTGAAGGAAGTATTGGTAAAGGTTTCAGGTATGGCGGTTGGCGGCGTGGCGGTGGCCGCGACGGAGCACACCGGATAGTCATCTAGATTGAAGCCAGTCGCTGCCAAGGCGTCTAAATACTCTGAGCCTGTCAGTCCGGCTACCTGGGGCTGGCTGCGCAGGTCGTGCCAGGCGCGTTTGAAGCTGCCTGGAAAGCGATTCATCATCGCGCTGCTTTCGCTAGGGGCCGACTGCATCACCAGCGGTAAGGGAGAGGCCGCCGTTTGAGCGAGGTGTTTAGCCAGGGTATAGGGCTGCATTTGGCTAACGGCGTCGGCATCTGCTGCCTGATTGATCAGCAGGGTGAAGGCTACTGTTTCTCCGGCCCTATTGGTGACTTCAAGCCGATGGGGGAGATGAGGCTGGGCTAGGGGCTGGCCGATGAGCTGCTCTAGGCTGGCCTGGGTCACCATCAGCCAGCGATAGCCGCAGGTACGGAGAGTTTCTACCAGAGCGTATAGAGCATCTGAATCAGACGGCAAATCCGCCGCTGGCAGCGAAAACCCCTGTACCCGGCCCAGGGCTTCTAGGCCAAAGATAGCGGCAAAATGGTGCTGCCAGGCCCGTACCTGCAGCTTTAAATCGGGCAGCGGAATTCTAGAGGCGGGGGCATAGCTCCAGAAAGTGCCGAGCCACTCCACCTGAGACTGATAGGCAGCCGCGCCGGTGATCCGCTTGAGCTTAGCTAGGGTCTCTTGCCGGCCCATATCCTGCAAGCCCCACAGCAGCGTACCGGAACAGTCCAGCAAGATACGAGGCTGACAGCCCTGACTGACCAGTTCGGGAATAAAATCTCCCAGACGGCCATAGCAGTAGAGCAGGGAACCAGCCTGGTGATTGTCATGCTCAAAGGCATGTTCAAACATGTACTGCAAATAGCTGATCAGCTTGCCGTCCGGCCCGGCTGGTATAACGGGCTGATGCATGTGCAGGGCGATCGCAAAGCCGGCCACCACCGTCTTGGACGGCAGCGCCTGCCTAGAAGGGGGCGGCGTGCGCAAAGTTGCCGCTTCAATGGCTGATTCCCAGCCGCAAATATTGGGCAATCCGTCTATCAGAGCGGGTAGTTCTGGGAGAGAGGGAGAGAAGGCAGGGACAGCAGCCGTCATAGCAGCCTGGTGGGAGCGAATAGTTTGTAGCAATACTTAAAAACTTATAAAGCTCTGCTCTTTTTAGAGTGTCGCATTCCTTGCTCTTCTGGGATTGAGACAGCTCTATCTTTAACTTTGATTAAATTAAGTTTGCAGAACGTAATGTAGCCAAAGGCAGAGCGCGAGGGCGAAAACCTAACAGGCGGCGATCGCCGCTGGCTGGGTACACCTCAAA
Organism: Sphaerothrix gracilis Ecp01; assembly: GCF_030405905.1. NCBI lineage: Bacteria > Bacillati > Cyanobacteriota > Cyanophyceae > Nodosilineales > Nodosilineaceae > Sphaerothrix > Sphaerothrix gracilis. Next base: position 231,564 of record NZ_JASATW010000010.1, on the reverse strand, counting down.
TTGGCTTCGACTGGTAATACTGGCAGGTTTCGCAAGGTCCTAGGGGATTGACGGCGCAGCGCAGATAGGGCGATCGCGCATTGAACTGACAGGTAATGTCGCCCACCATGTGGCCGAGTCCTTCTACATAGTGGCGATCGCGGTTGCGTTCGGCTAAGGCGCGTAGCCCCCGGTTGGCGGCAGCTTCCATTGCTAAGGCAAGCTGCTGCTGGGTTTGCTGTCCGGCCCGCCGCCCCACCAGCAGCGAGATCAAGGCCGGAGAAATTCCCAGAAAAATAATGAAGGCGACAACCGTCATGGATCAGTCTGTCTGAGTACCCTAATTTCATCCTAGCCTAGCCCACAGATGGGGCATCGGCGATGGCAGCCTTTGCTCTTGAGCGATCGCTTTAGAATGTAAGCAATTGGCGATCGCAAGGCCAGAGAAGCATGACCAATAAAAGCACGCGACGGAACTTCATTGTCACCAGCGCCGTGGTGGCCGGGGGAATTGTCGGTAGCCGCGTTTTGGGACAGGGCAGTCGCCCCGCGCCCCAGTCCGAGCCGGATTTAGCTGCAGGCGAGCCAGTTCCTACCCGCGCCCTGGGTCGCAGCGGCACGCCGTGGCCAATTTTTGGCTTAGGCGGAGCGGGGCAGACCCCCCTGTCGCAAAATGGCAAAGAGCCAGAGGCCCAGGCTCTGATTGAGGGTGCCCTGCAGCTAGGCATTCGCTACTTTGATACCGCTGCCAGCTATGGCCCCAGCGAGGAGAATCTGGGACGGGTTCTGCCACCTTTCCGCGAGCAGCTGTTTATTGCCAGCAAGACTGCCGCCCGCGATCGCGATGGGGCTTGGCGGCAGCTAGAGCGATCGCTGCAGCGCTTGCACACCGATTACTTAGACCTGTGGCAGCTACATCACGTCTCGCTGCCGGAGGAAAATGAGGCTATTTTTGGCCCCCAGGGGGCGATTCAGGCGGTGGAAGAAGCCAAAGCACAGGGGATTATTCGCCTAGCTGGAATTACCGGACATCACGATCCGGCAGTGATTACTGAGGGTCTGCGCCGCTACCGTTTTGACGCGACTCTCATTCCGGTGAATGCGGCAGAAGTGCATCATCCTGAGTCCTTCATTGCCACCGTCATGCCCGTGGCGCGCGAGCAGAATATTGGCGTTATTGCCATGAAAGTGCCAGCCTATGGGCGACTGCTGCAACCGGGGCTGCTAGACAGCTTCGAGCAGGCGCTGGGATACAGCCTTTCGGTACCGGGGGTTCATGCCTGCACCGTGGCGGCTGAGGATGTCGCTCAGCTAGAGCAGAACATAATGGCCGCTCGCCAGTTTAAACCCCTAGACGAAGCCGCGATGACGGCGATCGCCCAGCGCACCGTCAATAGCTGGCAGGAAATGACTTTTTATCACGCTTGGACTTAAAACCGGGAACCGGGCTGTTGCAAAAACGCCTCTTCCTCTGGAGTGCTTTCTCGGCCTAGAATCGCGTTGCGGTGGGGAAAGCGGCCAAAGCGGGCAATCACGTCTCGGTGACGGTAGGCATAGTCGAGGGTCGACTGGAGCTCGGGCGCTGCCTGAACCAAAGCCTCAAACAGCGCTACTGCTTGGTTTTGATGGGCTATGTTTTCGCTGTGTTCAAATGGCAGGTAGAAAAATAGGCGCTCGACCGGCAGGAGGAAGCGATCGCGCCCCTGGGCGACTGCTGACTGGGCGATCGCCAGCGCCTGCCCGTCCGTGGCAAAGCTCTGCGGCGTGCCGCGAAACATATTGCGGGGAAACTGATCGAGCAGCACCGTCAGCGCCAGCGCCCCTCTAGGCGTCTGCGTCCAGTCTGCATCAGCGCCCTGTCTGGCCTGCTCATAAACTGCCAAAAACTGCTGGCGTACCTGCTGATCAAACGCCTGGTTCTTCTTGAACCAAATGTCGCGCTGCTGCCCATATTCGGTTGCAGGCGCAGCCGGATTGCCAAACCAAAAATTGAGAATATGCTGGGCAGTTTGTGACGTCATCGGGGTTTGCAGGCCAAAAAAGCTGAGGGGTTGGGCGATCGCTCAAACGCCCCATAGCAGACAGTTACAGTGACGACAAAGCCAGCCTGCTGCAGCCAGCTTTCGACTGCCGCCGCCGGATACAGCCTTTGAAAGTGAGTCTCCTGATCGCGTCAAGACGGCGGCTATGCCTCAAATCCTAACGTTTGTAGATGGCTCGGCTGCAATAATTTTTGATCCAAAAAGCGATCGCCGCTTGGGCGATCGCTCTTAACCACATCTTAGAACCGGGGAGAATCTGGCATGGCCAAACTCTTACCAGGATGTGTCTATAGACAACTTCTTAGTAGTCGAAGTCACCCATGCCCGCGCCCGCGCCCGCGGCAGCGCCATCCTTAGGCTCCGGCTTATCGACAATGATGCACTCAGTTGTCAGCACCATACCGGCGATTGAAGCGGCATTTTGCAGCGCCGAACGAGTTACCTTAGCCGGATCGACAATGCCAGCCTCAAACATGTCAGCAAACTCATTGGTTGCTGCATTGTAGCCAACGTTGAAGTCCTTCTCTTTGACCCGCTCTGCAATCACGGCTCCGTTTTGACCGGCGTTTTCAGCAATCCGCTTCAGCGGCGCGGTCAGGGCGCGCATGACGATCAGTGCCCCTGTCAGTGCCTCATCGACTAGGTTGCTGTTAGCCCACTCTTCGAGGTTGGGCGCTAGGTGAGCTAGCGTGGTACCTCCACCAGGAACGATACCTTCTTCAACGGCTGCCTTGGTGGCGTTGATAGCATCTTCCAACCGCAGCTTGCGATCTTTCATCTCGGTTTCGGTTGCGGCTCCGACTTTAATCACAGCCACACCCCCGGAAAGCTTGGCCAAACGCTCCTGTAGCTTCTCTTGGTCGTAGGAAGAATCGCTCTCTTCAATCTGACGGCGGATTTGCTCACAGCGGGCCTTGACGCCAGCCTCGTTGCCTTCGGCCACGATGGTGGTGTTGTCTTTGGTCAAAGTGATGCGACGCGCTTTGCCCAGCATGTCCATCTTGGTGTTCTCTAGCTTTAGACCCGTGTCTTCGCTAATGACCTGACCACCCGTGAGTACGGCAATGTCCTCTAGCATGGCTTTACGGCGATCGCCGAAGCCAGGGGCCTTCACAGCCGCCACGTTGATGACGCCGCGTAGACGGTTAACTACGAGGGTGGCTAGGGCCTCTTTCTCGATGTCTTCAGCAATGATGAGCAGCGGACGACCAGCACGGGCCACCTGCTCCAGCACAGGTACCAAGTCCTGAACTAGGGTAATTTTCTTGTCGGTGATCAGAATGATAGGCTCATCCAAGATCGCTTCCATGCGCTCGGTATCGGTAGCGAAGTAGGGCGAGATGTAGCCCTTGTCGAAGCGCATCCCTTCCGTGACCTCTAGTTCAGTGGTCATGGACTTGCCTTCTTCCAGGGAGATAACCCCTTCCCGACCGACTTTATCCATCGCCTCAGCAATCATCTGGCCGACTTCTTCGTCGTTACCGGCTGAGATAGATCCCACCTGAGCAATACCCGTGGAATCGGCTACCGGGCGAGCGTGCTCGGCAATTTTGTCTACCAGATAGGTAGCGGCTTTGTCGATACCGCGCTTCAGGGCAATGGGGTTAGCACCGGCAGCGACGTTGCGCAGACCTTCTTTAACAATGGCGTGGGCTAGGACTGTCGCAGTCGTGGTACCGTCACCAGCAGCATCATTGGTTTTAGAAGCTGCCTGACGAATCAGGGAAACCCCTGTGTTCTCAATGTTGTCTTCTAGCTCAATTTCTTTAGCAATGGTGACGCCGTCATTGACGATTTGAGGCGCACCAAATTTCTTTTCTAGAACGACGTTGCGGCCCTTTGGCCCCAGGGTGACAGCTACGGACTCAGCCAGAATATCCATGCCCTTCTCTAGGGCGCGACGAGCATTTTCGTTGTATATGATGCGTTTAGCCATATATTCCTCGGTAGTTTGCGTGTTGAGTGACGGAGCTTGGGATTAACTGCTAGAACAGTGGCTTATGCTAAAACTGCCAGGATGTCTTTTTCGGACAGCAGGATGCACTCATCACTGCCAAGCTTGATTTCGGTGCCTGCATACTTGGAATAGAGAACTTTGTCGCCAACTTTGACTTCCAGTTCTTGACGGGTGCCGTCTTCGCTGCGCTTACCAGGGCCTACTGCGGAGATCTCGCCGACTTGAGGCTTCTCTTTGGCCGTGTCTGGTAGCAAAATACCACCAGCGGTTTTTTCCTCAGAAGCGCTCACTTTGATGAGGACGCGATCGCCTAGAGGCTTAACGCTAGACACACTTAGAGATACAGCTGCCATAGAAACTCTCCAGACTCTAAAAATTCAACGATTGGGGATGGGAAGATAGATAAGCTTTGCCAATCTGTCTTGACGCACTGAAATATCGCCGACTCGGATAGTGACATCCGTTAAGGCGACCTCAAAAATATAGCGCGTTTAGAACAGGAAATTAGCACTCTCGCTTCCTGAGTGCTAATTTATCGAAGTCATCAGTTGCAGTGCAACAGTTTCGGCTGTACGGGTTCCCGAACGATTCTCGGAAAACTGCTTAGGATGGAGATATAGCCCCCCCGAACTATTGCGGCGCTGAGCCGTCATCAAAAGCAAAGCTGTTTCTGATTATCCCAAGCAATCATGAGTGTTCTACCTGTCAAAGCTTGGCAGCGGCCCTTACTAGGCGCGATCGCTGCTGGTGCTCTATTTTTTGTGCCCTCTGGGGCTGAAGCGGCCACTTTCAATGTGGGTGGACTGCGCTTTAGCGAATCGGCGGGCGATTTTCGTTTGACCAACGGTTTTGTCAGCAATGGCCGGGCTGTTTTATTACAGGAAGTTTTTGGCCCTAATGTAGATCTGTCAGTGGCGGTGCGGGGACTTGCAGATCTTGGTATTCTTGGTTTTCGGATTGATTCAATCGTTACCAACAGTACAGGGACTCCCTGGCAGTTCTACGATTTCGAGCTGCAGCAGTCTTTTGGCACCCCTAGTCCTGAAGCAGACGGTCTTTCCTTCGCTCAGGGACGAGCTAATTTGCGCCCTTTCACCTCAAGCCGCTTCAGCAGCGTTGATGAAGTCACGGATGTGCGAGACTTTATCAATTTCTCTGGCGGAATTGTTAATCCCGGTGAAACTGTCAGATTTAGCTATGTCATTACTGATACAACCCCGACTGATCTATTCTTCATTCGCCAACGGCCTAATTTTGTCCCTGGTGGTACGGGCTTTGTGCAAGTTCCCCCCCCTGCGCCAGAGCCGCCGGTAACACCTCTCCCTGTGACACCGCCCTCGCCGCCTACCCCCCCTGTCCCAACGCCAATTGAAGTTCCAGAGGATACGGAAAATCCTGTTGCCGTACCTGAGCCGACAGGAGCCTTGGTGCTGCTAATGTCAAGTATTTTGAGCATTCTGTCTCTGCGGCGGACACCATCTTCTAATATTTGAGATACCTGGGGGCATCTATTCACCTCGGTAAACTCATTTAGGAGTTAGGGCGATGCCAAATCTCTCAGGCCGCTGCTGTTTGCAGAGCGGGCTAGTTGGAGCTGCTTTGTTATTGACGCATCAAGCAAGCTTCGCTCAGTCAATCGTGGCAGAGTCAGACACTGCAACTCAGGTGCGGCAGTTAAATAACCAGTTTGAGATTACTGGCGGGGTTTCTTCCGCTGATGGGGCGAATCTGTTTCATGGCTTTCAGCAGTTTGGATTGAGCGCAGAGCAGGTAGCCAATTTTGTCTCTCCGGCTGAGGTCAGGAATATTGTGGGCCGCGTCACGGGGGGACAAGCTTCTTATCTAGATGGGCTGCTACAGGTCAGCGGCAGCACCGCCAACCTATTTCTGCTCAACCCAGCGGGTATGCTGTTTGGTCCCAATGCGCGGTTAGACTTGAGCGGTGACTTTACAGCCACAACAGCGACAGGTCTGACCTTTGGCGATCGCGCTTTAACCACCCTGGGCGACAACAACTATGCTGCCCTGGTAGGCAATCCCACAGGCTTTATTTTCGCGGGTGCTGCCCCCGCCGCGATCGCCAATGCAGGCGACTTAGCGGTAGCCCCAGGGCGATCGCTGGCCCTGATCGGCGGTACGGTTGCCAACACGGGCACGCTGACGGCGGCAGAAGGCAGTCTGCTGGTGGCGGCAGTGCCAGGGGAAAGCTTGGTGCGCCTTAGCCACCCAGCCATGCTGCTGAGTTTGGAGGTTGCGCCCCTCCCCGCCACCACGCCGGGAGCGGTGCCGACGTTTCAGCCGCTCGACTTACCCACTTTGCTGACAGGCGGATCTGCTAATGGCTCTACAGGGCTGAGCATGAATGCGGATGGCAGTGTCAGTCTGGTGAATCAGACAGGGGCGATCGCAGCAGAACTTGGCACAACGATTGTTTCAGGCCGTTTAGATACCGCAGGCACCACAGGGGGCCAAATTGCGGTGGTGGGCGATCGCATTGCAGTGGTTGACGCCACGCTTGACGCCTCTGGTCAAAACGGCGGCGGCACGCTGCGAATCGGCGGTGACTATCAGGGACAGGGCAGTTTGCCTAATGCCGCAGAAACCCTGATCAGCACCAATTCTTCTTTGCTAGCCAGTGCTGAAGAACGCGGCAACGGCGGACGGATCATTGTTTGGTCAGATGAGGCCACGCACTTCTTAGGCCATGCTATCGCTCAGGGCGGACAGCAATCGGGAGATGGTGGCTTTGTTGAGGTTTCTAGCGCTCAGCTACTGGATTTTACAGGCACTGTTGATACGCTAGCTCCTGCGGGCACGGTGGGCACGCTGCTAATTGATCCGCCCAATATTCGAGTAGATACGTCCGGTAGTAGCACTGCAGACACAACAGTGATTCTTGCTAACAATCTTGCGAGTACGCTTACCAGCACTGACGGTCAACTTCAAGCAGATAACAATGTAACCTTTGCCGTACCCATCAACATTTCTCAATCAGGGCTCGGACTATCAGTTGATGCAGGTAACAATATCTTTGCAGATGATGTTCGGATCGGCAGCGGCCCTATTAATTTTCGGGCAGGCAACAATATCACGGTTGGAAACCTCAGAGGTCAAACAATTTCTCTTATTGCAGGCGAAGACATCACTGTTAGTACCCTTGCAGCTGCCGGCCTCGATGCTGGCAACTCGGCTGATAATCTCGCCGGTCAGATTACAGTTCAGGCAGGTGGGCTATTTAGAGCCACTGGAGCAGGCAACATTGGTAATCAAAGTTTCGATAGCAGTTTAGCCGTTGTTGATCGCAACAACACAGGAACAGGTACATTAACGCTGAATATTGGCTCAGAAACGGCTGTTCTATTCGGACAAAATGGGCCTGGTAATCCGCAAATCACTATTTCTTTAACGCGAGGGCCGCTTCTCATAGATGTCGGCACTTTGCCTGCTGGAGTCAGCGGTACAGTGTCCGGTATTACTTTTGGTAATCAGAACGGTCTCTTGTCTACGTCACTTCGAGATCTCGCATTTGTTAGAGACTTAGAAACCGTGACTGCTCCACTAGAAAATATTGCCGATCAAACCACAGATGATGAAAATACGATCGCCTCAGAAAACACCGCTGCCGCCACAGGTGTCCGCTCAGCCGAAGTTGAGACAGACTGTCAGGTGGTGGCGATTGCCCCTACTGACACAGCCGCAGTCGAAATCCGCAATAGCTGCCCTATTCCTGAAACTAGCAGTCCTTAGGCGCTTTGCCTTGAGTAGATGAACAGTCAGAGCGGACATCAATCGAGTAGGGGTCGCTGTCGCAAGCTGCTGGCGATCGCGTGCATCGGTCTATCCGTAGTCAGCTTAGCCCTGCCCCTAAAAGCATTTCAGCTAAAAAAAGCGGATGACCAAAAGCTGAGTGTAGCCGCGACAACTGCTGATGAGACTGCCGCAGAATTGACCCAGATAGGGCTAGAGCACTACCGAGAATATCAGTTAGCAGACGCTATTCAGGCATGGCAGCAGGCCCTAGAGCTTTATCGGGCGGCCAGCAACCTATTAGGTCAAAGCTTAGTCGCTAATCTGCTAGCAGCCGCTCATATTGGCTTAGATCAATATGCAGTTGCCCTAGAATTTGCCCAGTCAGCAGCAAACTTTGCTCATCAAGCCGCAGACGTATCGTTAGAAGCGGAAGCCTTGGGCAATCAGGGAATCGCCTATCGGGCTTTAGGCAACTATAGCGCCGCGATCGCGGTCTACCAGCAGGCTCTGACGCTGATGCAGCAGCAGGGCGATCGCGCTGGGGAAGCCCAACTGAGAGGTCTGATCGGCAACGCGCATGAATCTTTAGGAGATTATGCAGCGGCTTTAGCGGCCCATCAGCAAAGTCTAGAAATAGCCCAATCTATTGGCGACTTGCCCGCCCAGATTGCGGCACTGGGGAATCTAGGGGCTATCTACATGGCTGAGGGCAACAGCCAGCGGGCAATCGCTTACTATCAGGCCAGCTTAGAGATTGCGCAGACCACTGACGATTTAGCAGGCGTGAGTCATGCCCTATTCAATCTAGGCGGTGCCTATCACAGCTTTGAAAACTTTGACCAAGCTCAAACCCACTATCAGCAAAGCCTCGACATCGCTCAGCAAATTGGTCAAAGACGGCTGGTAGCCTCCAGTTTAAGCGGTCTGGGACTCATCGCTGAAGATATCCAAGACTACGCAGCAGCCCAAACCTACTATCAGCAAAGTTTAGCCATTGCCCAATCTCTCAACGATCCGCGCTTGGAAGCTTCAGTTCTCAATAATCTAGGCCACGCACGGTTAGCCAGCAATCAGCTCAGCGACGCGGCTGCCTCTTTATATAGCGCGATCGCCCTATTAGACAGTCTTCGCACTGAACTCAGCGACGCTGAGCGGATTTCAATTTTTGACACTCAAGCCCATACTTACAACCTCCTGCAGCAGGTTTTGGTGGCTCAAGGTGACTACGGTAGGGCGCTTGAAATCTCTGAGCAGGGTAGAGCCAGAGCCTTTGCGGCCCTGGTTGCTGACAGCGATCGCCCCCCCAATTTGATTACGCTTGAACAGATCAAAGCCTTAGCAAAACAGCTCAATACCACCCTGGTTGAGTACGCCATTATTCCGGCTGAGTCCTTTAAAATTCGCGGCAAGCAGCGAGGAGAAGCGGCTGAAATTTACGTTTGGGTGGTGTCGCCCACCGAGGAAATTTACTTTCGAGCTGTTGACCTGGCCGCTGTGAATCCGACTCTGACCGCGCTAGTGAGCCAGAGTCGGACGGCGATTGGCGCTCGGAGTCGATTGCGCAGCATTCGCGTAGAAGCTGATGAGTCAGAACTGACGGGTGAACCCCTCAAAGCGCTTCATCAGCTTTTAATTGAGCCCGTTGCCGACCTGCTTCCGGCTGACCCTGAAGCCAATCTGGTTTTTATCCCACACGAAATTCTATTTTTAGTGCCCTTTGCAGCACTGCAAACTCCGCTTGATCGCTATTTGATTGAATCCCATACGCTTTCAATTGCTCCCTCTATGCAGCTTTTGCATCTGACGCAGAGCAGTCTCACCCAGAATGCAGCTCAACTAGATCCTCACCTCAAAGCTCTGGTTGTTGGCAATCCTGAAATGCCAAGCCTCCCCCTTTCCCTAAGCGATACCTTTCAACCGTTAGCACCGCTGCCTGGGGCTGAGCAAGAAGCGATCGCCATTGCCCAGCTCTTAAAGACCAATGCTCTTTTAGGTGAAATGGCGACGGAAACGCGGGTGGCAGCGCAGATGGAACAGGCCCCCTTGATCCACTTAGCCACCCACGGCCTGCTAGACCTGAATTTGCCCACTGCAGATTTCACCCAGCTACAAAATCCAGGGGCGATCGCTTTGGCTCCCTCTACCACAGCCGATGGCTGGCTGACCTCGCCTGAAATTGCCGCCCTTGACCTCGAAGCCGATTTAGTGGTGTTGAGCGCCTGCGATACCGGACTGGGAGAGATTACTGGCGATGGGGTAGTCGGCTTAGCGCGATCGCTGCTGGGAGCAGGAGCCAAAAGTACGGTGGTGTCCCTATGGGCGGTTCCCGACGCGCCGACGGCTGAACTCATGGTCGCTTTTTATCAACAGCTCTTTGCAGGTCGTGGCAAAGCTCACGCGCTGCGGCAGGCCATGTTGCACACGAAAGCAAACCATCCTAATCCGAGAGACTGGGCCGCTTTTGTCCTGATTGGCAATCCGGGTTGAGCAATCGAGAATCCTGCCTTCTACTGGGAACCGCTTGGTGATAATCTGTAATGTGGCACTTTGGAACGTAAAACAATCTTAAGAAAGTCGCTAGAACAGCTAGTCACGAGATAGGCGCAAGCATGGTCACCACTGCAGAAAAGACGAATACCGGCTCCATCGTTCAGATTATTGGCCCCGTTGTGGACGCTGAGTTTCCCAGCGGCCAACTGCCACAAATCTACAACGCCCTCAAGATATCGGGTACAAACGCGATCGGACAAGAAGTTTCTGTAACTTGTGAGGTACAGCAGCTCCTGGGAGACTCTCAGGTGCGCGCTGTGGCGATGAGTTCAACAGATGGTTTAGTTCGCGGTATGGAAGTTGTCGATACCGGCGCTCCTATTTCGGTTCCCGTGGGTAAAGGCACCCTGGGACGCATTTTCAACGTCCTCGGCGAGCCGATTGACGAAAAAGGCCCGGTTGATACCGAGTCCACCTCTCCAATTCACCGCGATGCTCCCAAGCTGGTCGAACTGGAAACCAAACCGGCTGTTTTTGAAACCGGCATTAAGGTAATTGACCTGCTAGCGCCCTATCGTCGAGGCGGTAAGATTGGCTTGTTCGGCGGTGCGGGTGTCGGTAAAACAGTTCTAATTCAAGAGCTGATCAACAACATTGCTAAAGAGCACGGCGGCGTATCCGTGTTTGGCGGCGTGGGCGAGCGCACCCGTGAGGGCAACGACCTCTACAACGAATTTATTGAATCCAAGGTTATCAACGAGGAAAACCTCAGCGAGTCTAAGGTAGCCCTGGTTTATGGTCAGATGAACGAGCCGCCCGGAGCCCGGATGCGGGTGGGCCTTTCAGCGCTGACTATGGCCGAGTATTTCCGTGATGTCAACAAGCAGGACGTACTGCTGTTCATCGACAACATCTTCCGTTTTGTGCAGGCGGGTTCTGAAGTATCAGCGCTGCTAGGCCGGATGCCTTCGGCGGTAGGCTACCAGCCCACCCTCGGTACTGAGATGGGCACCCTGCAGGAGCGCATCACCTCGACCCTGGAAGGATCCATTACTTCAATTCAGGCCGTTTACGTTCCGGCAGACGACCTGACTGACCCAGCTCCGGCAACTACTTTTGCTCACCTAGACGCTACCACCGTACTGTCTAGAGGCTTAGCTTCTAAGGGTATTTATCCGGCGGTCGATCCCCTAGACTCTACCTCCACCATGCTGCAGCCTGACATTGTAGGAGAAGAGCACTACAGAACCGCTCGTGCCGTGCAGTCCACGCTGCAGCGCTACAAGGAGCTGCAAGACATCATTGCCATCCTCGGCCTGGATGAACTTTCTGAAGACGACCGCCTAACAGTAGCGCGGGCGCGGAAGATTGAGAAGTTCTTGTCTCAGCCTTTCTTCGTCGCTGAGGTCTTCACCGGACTGGCCGGTCAGTACGTGAAGCTAGACGACACCATCAAAGGCTTCAACATGATCCTGGACGGTGAGCTAGACGATATTCCTGAGCAAGCCTTCTATCTCAAAGGCGGCATTGATCAGGTGCGCGAAGCTGCCGAAAAGATGAAGTCTGAGAGCTAGTCAAGCCTCATCTTCAATTAGGTAGGGGTTTGGCGTGCCAAACCCCTATGGCATGGTTAGCACAGCATTTGAGGATTAAAAGCAAGACATGGCATTAACGGTTCGGGTCATTGCTCCCGACAAAACGGTTTGGGACTCCGAAGCAGAAGAAGTCATTTTGCCTAGCACCACGGGTCAGCTAGGTATTTTGGGCGGTCACGCGCCGCTGCTCTCTGCCTTAGACATTGGCGTCATGCGCGTGCGAGCTGAGAAAGACTGGATCGCGATCGCCCTGATGGGCGGCTTCGCTGAGGTTGAAAATGACGAAGTGACTATCTTGGTCAACGGGGCTGAGCGCGGCGACAGCATCAGCAAAGACGATGCCCAAGCTGCTTTCAAGCAGGCAGAGCAGCGCCTAGAGCAAGTTTCTGACGAAGATCGTCAGGACAAAATTCGGGCAGCTCAAGCCCTAAAGCGGGCTAGGGCGCGGCTGCAGGCCGCAGGCGGGATGGTCTAGCCTCACCCCTGCGATCGCCAGCAATTTCAGGCGTTAGGTCACCGGAACCCGTCTCAGCTAGCCGGAATTTATCGTCTCTAACCCAAAGAGGGGTTTGGCAAGCCAAACCCCTCCCTGCGTATCTAAAAACCAACAAATATCACGAACTACCTGTAAAGGCGACTTCAGGAAACTTAGACTGGGCCTCAGACATGGGCCGGGTCTTCCCTTCTTCTTGCCAATAGTTAATAATTTCAGTTGCTTTGTTTAGCAGCTCAATCCGTTCTTCTTCGGTAATCCAGCTTTTGGACTCAAGTTCTGTTTTGATCTGCTCCCACGCATCATTGCGGGGCCAGAAAAAATAGGACGTCAGCGGGCTGGTTCCCTTACCTACAACCTGATCCACAGCCAGGGCAACGTCTTTCTCTAACCAAAGAACTTTTAAGATAAATCGCGACAATGAGACCTCCATTCAATAGACCACCTAAAACATTACAGTCCTCTATATTATCGTAGATTCACAGCTTCAACCGTGAAGTCTCCCACCGCCAAAAGTTGGCAGCTTAGCTCTCGATTGGCTTCAGTTTATGGCTATTCCCTATGTTTTCTGCTGATACCTACACTGCGATCGCTATTTTTGACATTGACGGCGTCATCCGAGATGTTAGCGGTTCTTATCGGCGGGCCGTTGCCGATACGGTAGAGCACTTCACCGATGCGTACCGTCCCACCCCGGCAGATATTGATCAGCTCAAAAGTGAAGGCTGCTGGAATAACGACTGGCAGGCTTCTCAAGAGTTAATTTATCGCTACTTTGAAGCGCAGGGACAGGGGCGATCGCAAATCGCTCTCAGCTACGACGAACTGGTCAACTTTTTTCAGCAGCGCTACCGGGGGAAGGCGGCAAATCCGGAGCAGTGGGACGGCTACATTGCTCAAGAGCCAGTTCTGGCAGAGCGGGCTTACTTTGATCAGCTTCAGCAAACTCAGATCGCTTGGGGATTTTTCAGCGGCGCGACGCAGGGATCGGCGCGGTACATTCTAGAACGCCGCATTGGTCTGACTCAGCCCGTTCTAGTGGCAATGGAAGACGCACCCGGCAAGCCCGATCCCACCGGCCTGTTTCAGACCGTGACTCAGCTAGAAGCTCAGGGAGTGACGGCGGGCCTCCCGGCTGTCTATGCCGGGGACACCGTTGCAGATATGCAAACCGTACAGATGGCCCGCCAGCACCAGAGCGATCGCCGCTGGATTGCGGTGGGTATCCTGCCTCCCCATGTCCAGTACGCCGCCGACTACGCCACGGCCTACCGCCAAAAGCTCCAGACCGCTGGAGCCGAAATTGTTTTAGACACCGTCACTCAGCTTACCGCTCCGCTAATCCATCAGCTAATCTAGTTGAGAAATGCCAAGAGCTAGGGCGATGGGCTTTAAAGACTATTTCTCCACGCAAGCAGTTGACTACGCCAAATACCGCCCCCATTACCCGGAGCCGCTATTTGCCTATCTGGCCAGCCTTTGCCCTGAGCACACATTGGCCTGGGACTGCGGCACCGGCAGCGGTCAGGCGGCGGTGGCCCTCACCCCTTATTTCACTCAAGTAGTGGCCACTGATGCCAGCGAAGCGCAGCTCGCTCAGGCCCAGGCTCATCCCCAGGTGATCTATCAAAACGCAGCGGCTGAAAACAATGGCCTAGCTGATAGCACCGTTGATTTGATCACGGCGGCTCAGGCTCTGCACTGGTTCAATCAAGAGCGATTTTATGCAGAAGCAAGGCGATCGCTCAAACCCAAAGGCATTATTGCGGTCTGGTGCTACGCCCTCATGCAGATTTCACCTACGGTCAATCACTTTGTGCAGCATTTCTATTACAAAACCATCGGGCCTTACTGGCCGCCAGAGCGACAGCTCATTGAAGATCGCTATCAGACGATGAGCTTTCCCTTCAAACCAATTGCAGCACCTCAGTTTCAAATGGAAGCTACCTGGTCGTTTGAGCAGCTATTGGGCTATCTCAATACCTGGTCAGCCACCCAGCGCTTTCTGCGGCGACGACAAATTCATCCGGTTGAACTCGTTCAAGACGATTTAGCTCAGGCTTGGGGCGATCTGAGCGATCGCAAACAGGTGATCTGGCCTCTGCATTTACGCCTAGGCCAGCTTTAGCCGTGACTCTCATTATTAGGCTGGCGCAAACCTGCTAGGATCGGAACTTAGTGCAGTTTCTCCGCTTTCAGTTCTTTGCTTTTCAGAGAATAGCTGAAGGCGAGCAGAGCTGCGATCGCAAGCGGCTAAATCGACAGTTAAAAGAGACTATGCGGTATCTCATTACCAGCGCCCTTCCCTACATCAACGGTATTAAACATTTGGGTAACCTCGTCGGCTCGATGCTGCCCGCCGATGTCTATGCCCGCTTCCTGCGCCAGCAAGGGGAAGAAGTTCTCTACATCTGTGGTACGGATGAGCATGGCACTCCGGCGGAGCTAGCGGCTTTTGAAGCAGACCTAGATGTAGCTGTCTACTGCAAGCGCCAGTATGAGCGACAGGCCGACGTCTATAGTCGCTTCGGGCTATCTTTTGACCATTTTGGCCGCACCTCTTCCCCGGAAAACCACGAGCTAACCCAGCATTTTTACCGCCAGCTAGACGCCAACGGCTTTATCGAAGAACAGGAAATTAGCCAGATTTATTCGATTGAAGACGATCGCTTCTTACCCGATCGCTATGTTGTCGGCACCTGTCCCAAATGCGGCTACGAAAAGGCCAGAGGCGACCAGTGTGAAAACTGCACCTCAGTCCTCAGCCCCACCGATTTAATCAATCCCCAATCGGCGGTTTCAGGCAGTACCCATCTAGAAATTCGCACCAGCAAGCATCTGTTTCTGCGGCTTGACAAGCTGAGTGAAGAGGTGCGCAACTGGGTCGAGCAGCAAGAAAGCTGGCCGACACTGACCAAGTCAATTGCGATGAAGTGGCTAAATGAAGGGTTGCAGAGTCGCGGCATCACCCGCGATTTGAGCTGGGGGGTGCCTGTGCCTCGTGAAGGCTTTGACAATAAGGTCTTTTATGTTTGGTTTGATGCCCCCATCGGCTACGTAGCGGCAACTAAAGCCTGGGCCGAAGAAGCTGCTGGCCGAAGCTGGCTAGACTGGTGGCAGAATGCCTCGGATGTTCACTACGTCCAGTTCATGGCAAAGGATAATCTGCCCTTTCATACCATCATGTGGCCCGCCATGATCTTGGGTACCCGCGAACCCTGGACAATGGCGGACTATATCAAGGGCTTCAACTGGCTCAACTACTATGGCGGTAAGTTTTCGACCAGCTCTAAGCGAGGCGTCTTCTTAGATCAGGCTCTCGAGATTCTGCCTGCTGACTACTGGCGCTATACCCTGATTGCCTCGTCGCCAGAGTCTTCCGACTCAGCCTTCACTTGGGAGCAGCTACAGGTAAAGGTCAACAAAGAGCTGGCAGATAATTTAGGCAACTTTGTCAACCGAATTCTGAAATTTGCCAATTCCCGCTTTAAAGGCATCGTACCCGCCGGGGGAGAGCCAACTGAGGCAGAACAGCAGCTAGAGGCGACCTGTCAGGCGCTGATGGCTAAAATTTCGGGTCATCTGCAGGCAATGGAGTTTCGCAAGGCGGCTGAAGCCCTCAACGCGCTGTGGACAGCAGGCAATCAGTACATTGATATCCGTGCCCCCTGGGCGCTGTTCAAGCAAAATAAAGACGAAGCGGCGTTGGTGATTCGCACCTGTATCAATTTGATTCGGATTTACGCGATCGCTGCTCAGCCCTTTATTCCCTTCACCGCCGAGACTATCTGCAATGCCCTCAAGCTCTCAGAAACCGAGCGCACCAGTTCTTTTGACGCAGCCGTAGATTTTAGCGTGATTCAGGCAGAGCGCTCTTTTGACGTACCGCCTCCCCTGTTCCAAAAGCTAGATGACGACCGCCTTGAAGCCCTCAAAAATCAGTTTGGTGGACAAAATTAGCCCCAGCAAACGAATTTTACTTTCGAGACAGATTTTGTGTTTTTTTATACAAAAATCCTGGTTTAAGTACTGATATTTATCATCGCTTCGACTCCCTCCAAAAACCTGCAAAAGAACAATTTCCGTAAATTTACGAGACGGCAATTACGGAAGCACTGAGCTAACTTAGATCTGGGTGCGAGACGATCGTAGTAAATCTTACTCAGCTAAACATGAAGAAACGTCTACTAGTCGCCCTCGCCAGCTTGGGTACAGCTTTTGGAACGGCTCTCCCGGCTGAAGCTATTGGTGTTAATTTAGGCCCTTTTAATCAAGAAACTTGGTCTTACACGGTTGATTTTGATGAGCCAGATTTATCTGCTCAAGCAGGGACAACTCACGAGGATATCACTTTTGAATACGAAGGATTGGAGACTACCCAATACCTAAAGATTACTTCTCTCAACAGTCAGAAACTCAAGCTCGATGAGCGGGCTGGCTACGGCAACGTTCTGACTACGGACAATAGTTCTGAAAATGCTCAGATTCGCTTTGACTTTCTGAAGGATAATGCTGAAAATGGGCAACGGCTGCGGCGACTCAGCTTTTTAGACATTGGCAACGTCGATAGTTATGTCAAAGTTTTCTTCTCTACGCTAGGGAAAGAAGAAATTCAAGCGAATCCGAGCGGAGAAGTGGCTGCAGATGGCACCTCGGCCATTTTTCGTCTCGGCGCAGAAACCGAGCAGGATCTGCTAGTCGGCTACGAAGTGACTTCGTTTGAAGTGTTCTTAGCGGATGGCGGCGCGATCGCTGAGGTTGAGTTTGTGCCTGAACCCGTCACTATTTTGGGATCCGGCGCAGCGCTGACCTTAGGGGCTTTGCTCCGTCGTAAGCGAAAGCAGAACTCGTCTGCAGAGGCTTAAAAAGCTGATGCCCTTGTTCTAAGCAACTAGAAAGCATCTCACAATTTTGTAGGGATTCTCCAGAGAACCGATGAGCTACCGCTCATCGGTCTTCTTTATAAACAGCTTTTTCTCAAACCGTTTGAGCATTGCTAAAGCGCTAGCTTTAAGCAAGCCGGGCGTAGCCCCCCGGCGATCGCTGTATCCGTGCTGCCGCACCGTAGCGCCAAAGCAAAGAAGAACTACCAGGGATACCTACTTTTGGTTTTAAATAATCACGTAGACGTATACGATTGGGCTGGCGGCTTCACAGACAATATTTTGATTGTGAAATGGAGATTAAAAAGCAGTGTAAATACGCAGATAAATCTGGAAACATACTGATAAATTTCGCGGTCAATAGATCAAGTCAATTCGTTTTTTAAAATCCTGAAATTAGTTTCTACTGCTGACTTTAACAAAGCGCAGTATATTTTTTCAGCAGTACATTTTATCAACTTAATTTGAAGGAACTAAAAGGTTCTAGGAATTGGGTGCAGTTGACAAGTTCAATTGATCTCCTCGGTTTGTCATGCAAAAACACATCATTTTCACATTGGGTCGAAGCGGCAGCAATTATCTTGCTAACCTGCTGAATGCTCATCCTCAAGTTACTAACTACGGAGAGGTTTTAGGAGGCTGGACGATTCCATATAAGTTATACAAACGCTTTACTTTTGGCAGAATACCCGTAGACAAATATTTGGACTTCATTTACACCAGCCAGATTTTGTTCTATGCTGCCCATACCTATTCCGCCTTGGCCCATATCAAAAAAGGAGAACCAGTCAATTTCAAAAATTGGCAACAGGTTAAAACAATAGGCATCAAAGATTTTTCATTAAACTTCAAAAGAAGAGAGGCAACGTCTTACCTGAAAGAAAGAGAAGATATTCTGGTCATTAACCTCTATAGAGAAAATCAGTTTAAGCGATTTTTATCTTTAGAGAGAATGAAGGCTAGTGGATTAATTACACTACAAAAAACCACAGGAAAAGCCGACTCGCAGCCTCTTTATTTAGACCCCTCCAAAACAATTCGCGAGCTAGAGATCTTTGACGAGGAGCTTAAACAGCATCAGGCTTTTGTGAATGAACTCCAGCCTTATAGAGTTTTGAATATTTCTTATGAAGCTCTATTCCATTCGCCAGAGTCGCAAAACTACTACAAAGAAAAAATATGCGATTTTTTAGACATTGCTCCCTTTGAAATTTCAAGTGGCCATAGAAAAATTTCTCCCAATAAGCTCGATCAGGCTATTGAAAACTACGAAGAGATTTTGCAGACCGTTGGCAAAACCCAGTTCGCTAAGTATTTATAGGCTTGAACTAGACTGCCAAAGCCGTGTGTCGGGCGTATGGTCAAAATTGATACAGATTTGTGGCTGGACTGCTCATAAGAACGTATTAAGCTTATGATTCGGAGACCGCATAGCTCCGCAAAGAAAAGTCCACACAAAAATTTTTCTGATGGCAAGAGTAAGAACAGCTGTTCAATCCTATCTGCTCGTAACGCCGCAAACGCTAGTGTTTTGCCTCTTCCTGCTGTTTCCTATTGCCATGATTGCCGTTGTCAGTTTTTGGCAGTTCAACGGCTACGCTATGGTGCCAGCCTTTTCACTGGAAAACTACCTCAGCATTTTGCAGTCAGAGGTGACGCTGAAGACCTATCTCAACACCTTCAAGTTTGTCTCCTTGGTCTGGCTGTTTACCCTGCTGATTGGCTATCCGGTGGCTTACTTTCTTTCCTTTTATGTCGAGGGGCTACGGTGGCAGGTCATTCTATTTCTGATCTGCACCATTCCGTTTTGGACATCCAATATTATTCGCATGATTTCTTGGGTACCGCTTTTGGGTAAAGAGGGGTTAGTGAATCAGCTCTTGCTGCAGTTTGGTTTAGTGAACCAGCCCTTAGAATTTTTGCTCTACTCAGACTTTGCGGTGGTGCTGGGTATGGTGCATCTCTACATCATTTTTATGATTGCGCCGATTTTTAACAGCCTGATGCGAATTGATCGAACCTTGATTACGGCGGCCCAGGATATGGGCGCTTCAGGACGGCAGACTTTTCAAGAGGTGATTTTGCCGCTTTCAGCGCCTGGAATTGCCATCGGCTCTATTTTCGTCGTGACTCTGGTAATGGGAGAATTCGTCACGGTGCGGCTGATGGGGGGCGGTCAGGCAGCCTCCATTGGCAAGCTCATTCAAACGCAAATCGGCAGTCTGCAATATCCGCTGGCCGCCGCTAATGCTATTTTGTTGCTGCTGGTGACGCTGCTGCTGGTGGTTTCAATTTTGCGCGTCGTTGATATTCGTCAAGAGCTGTAAGGCAGTTAAGGAGCTATTTCAAGTGGGCCACAAGCGATCGCCTATGTTTTATCTGCTGGCAGCTTTTTTTGGGCTGTTTGTGCTGTTTCTCTACGGCCCGATGATCACCATCTTTATTCTGTCACTGCAGGGGCCAGAGGGTACCCTGACCTTTCCGGTAAGAAGCTTTGGTTTCTACTGGCTGGGTCAGGTTTTTCAAGAACAGCGCGTCGGCAACTTTATTGAGCCGTTTCAGCGATCGCTGCTGCTAGGCGCTTTAGTCATGCTGCTGTCAGTGAGCTGCGCGGTGATGGCAAGCTTGGCGTTTCGGCGGCGCTTTAAAGGGGCAACACCCGTGTTTTACCTGACGATTTCTAGCCTGATCGTGCCCAGTATCTTGATCTCGTTGGGGATTGGCGTTGTCTTTCAGATTTTTGGCATTGCCACCAACTGGTTTACATCGGGGCTGGGAGCGCATCTTACCTGGACGCTCCCCATTGCCTTTTTGATTATGATTGGCGTTTTCAACCGCTTTAATCCCACCTATGAAGAAGCCGCACGGGACTTAGGAGCAAACGGCCTGACCACCTTTGGCGAAATCGTCCTGCCGCTGATCGCACCTAGCATGGTAGGCGTCGGTCTGCTGTGCTTCACCCTTTCCTACGATGAATTTACCCGCACCTCGCTCATCTCTGGACAATACAATACCCTGCCGTTAGAAATCTTCGGCATGACCACCAATGTCACCTCGCCGGCCCTCTACGCCGTCGGGACGCTAACCACGCTCTTTTCCTTCTCAATGATTCTAATTGCCTTTATCGGCTATAGCCTCTATTCCCGTCGTCAGCGACAATAGAACTGCAAATTGAGCAAATAGGTTTATGGCGTCGCAGTGGGAACGGTTATTTCAGAACGAAGGGGTTTGGCAAGGATCGTTTACGCGATTTTCGCCAACCGGAGAGGCGCTGGAAGAGATTGATAGCGTCGTCTCCCTTACCGGAATCAACCAAGGCGAAACCATGCGTCAGACAGTCCGGAAGCTACCTGCTGATGACGCTCCTAACGAACAGGTCTACGAGTATCGCACCCTGGGTAAGGGCGTTTTGTTTTTTGAAAACGGTGCTTTCTCTCAAGGTTCAATTCAGTGGGGGCCATTTTCTGAATTCGGCGCCGAACTGGGGCTCATCTGGGGCGATCGCCGCCTGCGCCTCGTCCAAATTTTCGGTCAGGATAACCAGCTGCGGCAGCTCACGCTCATTCGAGAAGCGCGGGCAGGCTCAGATGCGCCTGAGCGACCTCCCCTGACAGTTGACGATCTGCTGGGTACCTGGCGCGGCGAAGCTGTGACGCTCTACCCTGACCTGCGCCCCGACGATACCTATCAGACTCAGCTCAAAATTGAACGGACTGGCGGCGATCGCCTGCGGCAAAGCCTCCAAATTGGCAAAAGACCCCAGCTCATTGAATCTACCGGCCAGATTCAAGGCTCACTGATTCAGTTTGAACAAGGCGGGCGGGTTTTGTGTCTGCCAGATGGCGCTTCTGCAACGGGGCCAAGCACAATTCAGCCTCGTACCCCTCTATTTTTGGAGGTGGGCTGGCTGATAGAACCCGGCTTGCGCCAGCGGATGATTCGTTATTACGATGAGAAAGGCGGGTGGATCAGCCTCACGCTGGTGACAGAGCGGCGAGATACGTAGTTTCTCTCTGTTACGGGTTTATCAGCCTGCATACACTGAAAAAAATAGTCTTTTCCACTTGGGCATTTTATGGGGTACGGTCAGGGCTTTTCTCAGCATCTCAACCAGCTATGGCACCGCAAACTTTACCTAATACTGCAAAAGCTAGGGGCCGCTGGCTGGAGAAGCCTCTATTTCAGCCTGCCTTTCTACTGGCGCAACTACCTCTTGCGCAGCCGCCATTTTTTACTGGGTGGGAATGATTTGTTAATAGAAATTTTGCCCCCAGTCATACCTGCCAAGCGCATTTTGTATAATCCCTTTGCTATTATTCGCCGCTGGCTAGGCGCACCAGCAAAGCCCGCTTTGATTATTGATGTCACAGCTGTCAGACTGCCTCTCGACTAGCTTAGGCGGTTTGGGCCTTTCAAATTCAATCTATCCTTCAGCTAGTTTCCATCAGGCTACACTGCCGCTGGAGAGCAAGTTTAAGCAGATTTTGGTAAGCTCGATTGGAAACTACATATGCCCCAAAGCGGGCTAAATGCGGGTTCATCATTTGGGCATCGAACAGGACAAATTCGCGCGATCGCAGTCTTTCTACTAGCTTCACCATCGCCACTTTAGACCCTTCCGGGATGCGATAAAACATTGATTCCCCGATGAAGGCTCCACCAATGACAAGTCCCAAAATACCGCCCGCTAGCTCATCTCCCTGCCAGGTTTCAAAACTGTAGGCAACTCCGTTCTGATGTAGCGCCCAGTAAATCTGCTTTAGCTCATCAGAAATCCAGGTAGAGTCTCGATTAGCACAGCCCTCAACCACTGCCGGAAAAGCACGATTGACTGAAACCGAAAAGCGGTCTTGGTTGAGGTGGCGACGTAGAGATTTGGGGTAACGAAATCGCTCGTCTAGCGGAATTAAGGTGCGCTGTCGGCTAGAATACCAGGTAAGATTGCCGCCCGTGTTGTCTGCCATCAGGAAGTAGCCCTTAGCATAGCCTTCAACAATGGCAGGAATATTAAACGACATCGGCCAGATGTAAATCCGAGATTTTAATGGCTGAACCGATTGAATCTGTCACGCTCCCCCCGGCTGAAAACCCTTCTCAGGAAGGGGAATGGTTACAGGCGGCTCTACAAAGATGGCTAGATGAGGAATTTTTGCCAGAAGCCGTCAATCAGAACATTGCACAAAGAGCCAGTCAGGTCTTTGTGCGGCAGCGAATGGAGGGCGAAAACGACCTGAATGCGCTGGTCATGGCTATCTTAACAGAGATGCAGGGCTTTGATTTCTCTAAAAGTTTTTACAGTGAGTTTGCGATCGCCAATGCTGTTGGTGACCTGCTCCTAGACAGTCTCGGCATCGATCGCTGCTGCGGTAACTAAGCTACTTGCCTCTTGAACTTTACAGCCAGCAGTGACTAGCTCAAGTGCGTTATCAAGGAATAGCCATTTAGCTTGTCTACCCCTTTGCTCGGTTTAGCTTGTTTAACCGGGATCTGAATCACAAACTCAGTGCCATATCCGATTCTAGAAAAGCACTCCAATTTGCCCCCGTGCTTTTCAGTGATAATTTGATAGCTAATAGACATTCCCATCCCCGTACCTTTGCCGACGGGCTTCGTAGTAAAGAATGGATCAAATATGCGTTTTTGAATCTCTTCAGGTATACCGCATCCATTATCAATAATTGAGATTTTTATCCATTCTGCGCCATTTCTCACAATGCATGATGTACGTATTGTGATCTGGGAATGCTTAGCAATCTGATTAGTCTGAACGTCTTCTAAAGCATCAATAGCATTTGTCAATATATTCATCAGAACCTGGTTTAGTTGCCCGGGATAGCATTCCACCTCTGGTATAGTTTTATAGTCTGTAATAACTTCAATCTCAGAAAAATTTGCTTTATGTTTGAGGCGATGTCCTAGAAGTAATAGAGTACTTTCAATTCCCTCGTGAATATCAACTGCTTTAAAGGCGGCTTCATCCATGCGAGAAAAGTTTCTTAAAGACAATACTATTTGTTGAATGCGCTCAGTCCCTAGCTTCATAGAGTCGAGCATTTTTGGCAAATCTTGCTGTAAAAAGATGAGATCAATGCTGATAGCTTTAGACCTGATTTCAGGCTCTGAAAAACAGCTTTTATTTTGATAAAGCTGAATTAAGTCTAATAAGTCTTCAATATATGTACGAAGACAGGAAAGATTACCGTGAATAAAATTAACTGGATTATTGATTTCATGGGCAACGCCAGCAACTAGCTGCCCCAGGCTTGACATCTTTTCAGCCTGAATCATCTTTAGTTGGGTTTCCTGTAATTCCTGAAGAGAAGCTGCAAGAATCTGTGTTTTTTGCCGTAGGACTACTTGTGAAGTCTCTAAGCTTTTATTGGTATGCTCTAGTTCAGTTTTGGCTATATGTAACCTTTTTTCTGCCTGATTTCTTTGACGTACATATTGATTTACTAAAACAAGAATTGTCAGCCATGCTGACATCAAAATGCTAAAACTAACTATGCTGAACAGGCTCGATTGAGATAGCTCTGAACTATAAGTTTCTAGGTTTAGCCTAATTCTTGTCTGTAAGGTATCAATCGTCTGATTCATGCCGTCAGCATAAATTTCTTTTTGGTTTGTGTAAGTATCACTCAGCAGTAAAGCTAAAGCCCGATCGGGCTGTCCCTGATCGACGAGTTTAAAGGCTCGGTTCTCCATATTGACCAGCTTCGCGTTGGCTGCATCCGTTTGAACTGCATGATTCGCATAGGTTTCAGGGGCTAACTGGATTGCCTGCTTGATGGCTGTGTCAAGCTGAGGTTCAAAGCGACGATAGCGAGTCTCCCAGGTTGAATCACCCGTGGCCGCCGCCATTCGCGCAGACATAGTTAACACCTCATCTAGGTGAATAATCTTGCTGCTTGTTTGCTGAAGCCGAAATTCTGTAGCAATAATGTTTTCGAAGTTACGGGAGATATTCCAAACATTCCAACTACCTAAAGCTACTAACATTAGGCTCAAAACTACAGCCGCTGTAAGCAGTAATCTTAAATACTTATTAGTTAGACGGTTCAGCTTTCGAGAAATCAACTTCATTTATCGCTACTTCCATCACAAGATCTAAAGCTTTTCCGTAGAAACTTGGTGCCGACAACTTTATAGCTGTGATTTTTATCGTTCCCGCCTAAGGATAGTTGTGAACATATAGCCTTAATCTTGGTGAATTTACTATCAGTAGATTTCCTGTCAGATTTTGAGCTAGCTATTTGAAAACGTCAAAACAGCATTCAACATTCTAATTAGGCAAAAATGTTTGCTGGCTTTTCTACCTAGAAGAGATAGAGATTTTAGCAGGCTTTTCCACAAAGCATTTTGTCGTCTATCTTAATAGTGAAAAATGCCTCTCGCCTGGGATAGAGGTACCGAAAGCCGCAAGTTCCTAGAGTGATGCTGAAGGGTTGAGCTCTTTTATAGATCGTTAGGTCGCTGCCAGGAGTTATACCAGTTCTGTGAACTAGCCCTACATATCGGCAACCCACCGCTTGCGGCACCTCCGCTTGACAAGGGGAGGTTGGGAGGGGTCTGATCTGTAGCTGTAAAACCAAGAATTGGTATTAGTTCAGATTTTTTCTGTGGATAGCAGTTGCTAAGCAACGCCTGAACGGTCTTTTAAGTTTTTCCTTAGCAGTTATACGATGGAGACGACAGCACGGTGTTTAACACTCAAGCTATCATTAGCCATGCTTTGAACTGGCAACCTACTTTAATCGGCCAAGAATCAGTTGTTCCACAGGGGCTTAATCTAGAAAACTTTCTGATTTACACACCGCTTCAGCACGATTTAATTTCTCATTTTCTGACCCTGGGGGTCGGCACGATGGCGGTCGGCTTCGTTTATTTTATTACGACCATGAGGCGGTCGGCTCCTAAGTATCAGCCCTCCTCGGTGCTATCAGCCATCGTCATGGTTTCGGCTTTTTTGATTTTGTTCCGTCAGCTCCAGGGCTGGGAAGCTGCGTTTCGATTTGATGGGCAGGTCTACCGTTTAGCCGACAGCACTTTTTCCAACGGCTTTCGCTACCTCAACTGGTCAATTGATGTACCCTGTCTGCTGACGCAGATGTTAGTCGTTATCAACGTTACTCCAGCTCGCTTTCGTAATACCCGTAACCGCTTCATTGCGGCAGGTTTGCTGATGATTTATACCGGATATATTGGTCAGTTTTTTCAGATGACCAGTATTCCCTGGTTTATGCTTTGGGGCGCGATTAGCACTGTCTTTTATATCTATATTCTCTATACAGTAGGCAATTTGGTGTTCCGCTCGCGGGAAGGAATGCCGCGGCAGGCTTACAACATCATGGGGCGAATCTGGTGGCTGTTGCTGATTTCGTGGACGCTATATCCGCTGGCCTATTTGGTTCCCTTAGGGTTTCAGCTATTCCCAGATTGGGGGGCTTGGGCTGCGGTGACACGCCAGTTTTTGTATACGATGGCGGATATTTTCTCCAAAGTGATCTATGGTGTGCTGCTAACCAGAGTGGCTCAGATTCTCAGCGTCGAGGCAGGATATAAGCCTGCTTTGGATGTGATACCGGGAAGCAATGGTAACGGCAATACGGTTAGCGTACACCCCCAAGAGCATCAGGCTGAGCCTTATCGGTAGGTAATCAACCTGAACTGTCAGAGCGATCGCTCTGCCGCTTGTTCCTCTAGCTGATTTGTCCGCTCTAGGGTGACACGGGCCAAACAGTTCTGGGTATTAGCTTCATAAGCACAGTTAGCATCTCGGTAGTCCAGCCAGGCTAGCTGTGCTGTCGTTAGCGAAGATTTACCAGATGCGGTCAGGCTATCTTTAAAGTCCTGATAGACCTGATTGAGGCGCTGATCAGCCGCCGCGTAGCTGAGGCTAGCCGTAGCCGCATCTTGCAGCTCAGCCGTACGATTTGCCGTTACCTGAGCTAAGCAGCCATAGTAGATAGTGGGCTGTATAGAGCCGCCCTCATACTGATTAGCTTCAAATTCACAGTTGGCATCGCGAAAATCAATCCAGGCCAGCTCCGCATCGGTTAGCTGCGCCTGTCGGCTGCTGCTCAGGCCTGATTTGACCTGATTGTAAACCTGGTTGAGCTTGGCATCTTCTTGGCTATACCAGGCTTTGGCACACTGATTCATCTCTAGCTGGGTTTCAGGACTCTCACAGTCCGTGTCAGGCAGGTTGGGAGCTGCATTCGATGGGCTGTTGGGAACTGCTATGGACGGATCTGAAGCAGGCGCTTTAGAGCCGGAATCTGCAGGAGCCTGAGCGGATCCCCCAGGTTGAGGCTCAGATACTTCTGGCGCGTCATCTGCCACAGGTGGAACGCGAGCTTCGTCAGAATCGCTCACCTGAGGGCCGCAGCCAGTGACAAGAGCCACGAGCAGTCCTAAGGCAACAAGACGAGAACGCTTAAAATGAGGGAACAACATGAGCTGAATTATTCAGTGAAGCCTATTGTTTCAGCATAGATCGCCAGTTTAAATCGGTGCTTATTTCTACGGATATGAAACAATAGGTGGATAGCGGCGGTCTTCAGCACTTAATTAAGTTAGGGATTAGCCAAAGTAGCTGAGTCGATCATGGGGAAGTCGGAAAAGTTTATGAAGTTGAAAACTTTCGTCAAGGGATTTGTCAGTTTGGGCGCGATCGCGCTGGCGACACCAGTGCAGGCGCAGGCTCCCGGTATTTACTACTCTTGGCGATCGCTAACAACTGACCTTACCCAGTGCCTGGTCCGTTCAGAAGCGGCCTTAGCTGAAACCGAATTGGCTGGCATCGTGGCTGACGGCAACAGCGTTTCCGGGCGTACCGAAACCGCAACGGCGCTGTTTATCTGCTTAGAAAACGTAGAAGCCGTTGAAGAAGTTACCGTCATGCTGATTGTGTCCAGTGATGACGAGGATGCTGCCATTGTCCTGCGTGAGGCACTCAAAGAAAACTTTTAGTCAGCGTGAAAGTCTACGCCTATCTCTACAGTAACCCGCTAATAAGTCCAGCGGCAGGCGAGGCAGTTTGGGGTTGGGAAGTTGATCGGATTTATCACGACGTGGGCGCTGCAACTATTAGCAAACGCCCCCAACTAAAGCAGCTCATTGCTGATTGCACCGCAGATCCACCTGATTATCTGCTCATACAGCGGCTCGAAGCGCTAGGAGATTCCATAGCCGCTATGGGCGATCGCCTGCAGCAGCTTGAAGCGCTGGGGGTCACGGTGATGGCCACAGAACAGGACTACTGCAGCGGCAAAAATCAGGCCGTTGCCGCATTATGGTCACTTTTGGACCAGGTCCAAGCGGCGCAGCAGAGTCATCGGATTCAGCAGGGCCATGCCCGCAACCGCATCAAGGCGCTGCCGCCGCCAGGCAAGGCCCCCTATGGCTATCGCCGCAGCAAAGAGCGCTATAGTCTCGATCGCGCTACAGCTCCGGTAGTACAAGACTTTGTTGAGCGATTTCTGCTGTTTGGTTCGCTGCGGGGGGCAGTCCGCTATCTAGAGAAAAAGTACGGTAAGAAAATCTCGGTTTCTACCGGGCGACGCTGGCTCACCAGCCCGGTCTATCGCGGTGATTTGCAGTATCAGGGCCAGCAGATTGTGCCCAATACCCACGCCGCCATTATCAGCCGGGAAGAAGCAGCTCAGATCGATCGTCTGCTGCGCCGCAACCGCAGCCTGCCGCCCCGTACCGCCAGCGCGCCGCGATCGCTAGCGGGCCTCGTCACTTGTGCAACCTGTCAGTCAGCTCTCAAAGTAACGCGAGTCACCCGGCCTCGGCGAGCAGGTGAATATCTCTATCTGACGCCCATAGCCTGCCCGCAGCGTCCCAAGTGCAAAGCGATCGCCTATGAGCAAGTGCTAGAGCAAACTATCCAGGCCATCTGTACGGAACTGCCCCAGGCGATCGCTGCCCTGCAGGGGCCCCCTGTCGCGGGCATTAAGGGGGCGATCGCAGCGCAAATGCAGGCCAAAGAGTCTGTCCTACAGCAGCTCCCTGACCTAGTTGACTCCGGCATTTTAGACACTGAAACGGCTGATTTGAGAGCCTATAAGCTGCGCACTGAAATGGCTGAAATGCAGCAAAAGCTGGCCCAGATGCCCCCGGTTAATCTGGCTGAAACTGTGCAAACCGTCTCAATTCCGCAGTTTTGGTTAGACCTGACCGAATCGGAGCGTCGCTTTTATCTACGCGAATTTATTCGTCAGATTCAAATTGAGCGGCACGAAACCGACTGGACGCTGAAGCTAATTTTCATTTTTTGAAAGTCGAAGCCAGCAGATCTTTTGCCTAAGATAAAGGTTGAGTCGCCAGGAAGTCTTGGATATGGTGCGAGTTGTCGCCGTCACAGAAGCAATCAAAAGCCTATCTGAGCTAGAAACCAAGTTCGGACTGCAACGATGTTTAGATCCTGAATTTTTTCAGGAATGGCAGAGCGATCTACCAGCCTTGACGGAGGCCGATAAGGTGGCGATCGCTACTCTTTGGCGTCGTCTGACTTACCATCGGGCTACAGGTAACTTATTAGAAGGGGCGGTTATGCTGCTGGCAGCTTCTCCGCTGCTGGAAGCGGCTGATTTTTACGATCCGCCTTTTCGGATGCAGGCAGAAACTTCAATGGAACTAGCGGTTAGCGATGACGAAGAAATGCTTAGAGGACGGCTCGATATCTTGACTCTGCAAGATCAGGTTTGGGCACTGGTGCTGGAATCCAAGAAAACAATAATTTCGCTGCGATCCGCCCTGCCTCAGGTATTGGCTTACCTGCTGGCGAGTCCGAAAAAGCCTGCCACATTTCTGTTTGGCTGCCTAACGAATGGAGATGACATTCTGTTCATCAAGCTAGTCAATCAGCCAACGCCGCAATATGCCCTGTCGCGAGTGTTCTCTCTTTACACGCTGGTTTCTGAACTGGAAACAGCCCTGCGTATTCTCAAGAAAATGGGGCAATGTGTTATGCCAAATCAGGATAGCGCCTCATGACTCACAATAGCCTAGAACCTGTGCTCAATCACTGGCACCCCGTCCTGCTCAGTAAAGATTTGGGCCATCGGCCCGTTGGGCTGAAAATTTTGGGCAAAGAGCTAGTGCTGTTTCGGACTCAGGCCGGAAAAATTTCGGCTTTAGTCGATCGCTGCTGCCACCGAGGCATGCGGCTGAGCCTGGGACGGGTGGAAACAGACGAGCTTGTCTGTCCTTATCATGCCTGGCGCTATGACTGCCACGGTCAGGTGACTAGCCCCAGTACGCCGCAGCTCAAAGCCCGGATTGAGCATTTTGAAACAGCGGAAAAATACGGGGTCATTTGGCTGAGACGGCCTGCCAATAGCCTATTTCCTGAATTTGATATGGCAGGCTACGAGCCAGTGTGCGCCCTGTCTCACCACTTTGCCGCGCCGCTAGAACTGGTGCTCGATAATTTCTGCGAGGTTGAGCATACGCCAGCGACCCATACTTTTTTCGGCTACTCGCTGGAGCAGCTCCAGGCTATCACCACCCAGATTCAAGTCGGGGCTACCTCAATCAGCGTCAGCAACCAAGGTATTCAAAGACCCCTACCCTGGCTGATTGAAAGAGGACTCAATATTCGAGCCGGAGATACTTTCTTTGATGATTGGACGACTTACTTTTCGCCGGTTTATGGCATTTACGATCACTGGTGGAAGCAGCGGGCAACCGGAGAGCGTAACCCGCAGCGCTGGCGACTGGCTATCTTGCTGACGCCTATTGACGCCCACAACACTCAGGTTTTTACGCTCTTTTATTCCACTCGAATTTTTAGTCAGCCAGTTTTCAGCCTGGTTAAACCCGTCCTGACTTTTCTGCTGGACTACGAGCTGAAGCGCGATCGCCAAATGCTAGAAAATCTCGCTGATCAAAATCCTGATATTAGCGCGATGCAGCTAGGCCGCTTTGACCGGGTACTGGTGGAAAATCGCCGTAAGCTGGCCCAGCTCTATTACCAAACTCAGCCTATCTCAGAGGTTGAAATGCCTCAAACGCCCTTTTCGGCTGAAGTTTAAGAATTTTCTGCAGGCAATAATGTGCGCGAGACGCCCCAAGCTAGGGTAATCGCCCGGGTCGCCATGAAGCAGGTCAGCGCTAGCCAGAGAAGCTGGACATTTTCTAGGGATAGAGCCAGCCAGGCCAGCGGCAAAAAGCCAATAGTTGAGGCAATCAAGGTTGAATTGCGCAGGGCGGTTCCGGCGGTAAGACCGAGAAAGTAGCCGTCTAGCATAAAGGCGATCGCCCCGAAGCTCAAAACGGGCAGCAGCCACCAAACATAGCGGCTAATTTGACTGATGATTTCTAGGTGATTGGTCATGACGCCAAACAGGGTTTGGGGAAATAGGGCAAACACTAAGGCAAAGCCAATCCCCAACACCAAGCTAATGCTTCCGGCTAGCCTAACCAAAGCGCGGAGCTGACGGCGATCGCCTTTGCCGTAAAATTCTCCGGCAAAGGTTTCAGTGGCAAAGGCAATGCCGTCAATAAAGTAGGCCGATAAGGTGAGTACCTGCAGCAGCAGCGTATTGACTGCTAATACTGTTTCGCCCAGCACGGAGCTGAAGTTGGTAAACAGGGCAAAGCTGATCACTAAGGCAAACGTACGAATCAAAATATCCCGGTTGAGCAGAAACAGCCCTTTCAACGCTTGGGGCTGCCAGAGGTGAGGCCAAACCGCCCTGAGTTCGCGCCTAGTCACTTCAGTTGCCACTAGCCCCAGCCCGACCAGCAGCATGGCGTACTGACTCAAGACCGTGGCCCACCCTGCGCCGGCGCTAGCCCAGCCTAGTCGGTTAATAAACCAGTAGTCCAAACCAACATTGCCAAAGTTAGCGATCATCGACAGCAGCAACACGGCGCGACCCCGCGATCGCCCCAAAAACCAGCCCAGCAGCACATAGTTCAGCAACACGGCTGGCGATCCCCAGATGCGAGCATTATAAAAATCTATGCCAGCCGCCTGTACCGTTGGCGTACCGCTCAGCAGCGCAAAGCCGACTGCCCGCAGAGGCACCTGCAAACTCAAAATAATCAAACTCAAGCCCAAGGCAATCACGGCATTACGCCAGCCAATGAGCAGAACTTCAGCGCGATCGCCTCTGCCCACCGCCTGCGCCGTCATGCCGGTGGTACCCATGCGCAAAAAGCCAAAGCTCCAATAGATGACGTTGAAGATTAAGGTTGCTAAGGCTACCCCTGCTAGATAGTGAATTTCAGGCAGGTGGCCCAAAAAGGCCGTATCGACAATACCGGCTAGCGGCACCATTAAGTTAGAGACAATATTGGCGATCGCAAGCTGACTAAAGCGCCGCAGAAATTTCATTCGGTAAATTTTTTTGAACTTCTGAGCAGTTCATTTACGGACTCAGGAGGCTATCATCAACACCTTTTACAATAAGGGCCTGTTAAGCTATCTGTGTGTTCAAACAAGCTTTATGAAGTCTTATACCGCTCTAATTGGCAGAATTCTGCTAGCTGCCCTGTTCTTAAGAGCCGGGATCAATCACCTGATTAATTTTTCAGGTACCCAGCAGGCGATCGCCTCCCAGGGACTCCCCGCCACCGGGCTTTTAGCCATTCTGACAGTCATTGTTCTCATTGTAGGAAGTCTGTCCGTGATACTAGGCTTCAAGGCCCATCTTGGCGCTTGGCTGCTGATCGGCTTTTTAATTCCGGCTACCCTGGTCTTCCACCTCAGTGAAATGACCGAGTTCCTCAAAAACGTGGCTCTCATCGGTGGCTTGCTGATGGTGGTGGCTTATGGCCCCGGCCCCATCTCGCTGGATCATTCTTCGACCGGCAGTTCAGAGACCGTGTAATTAGCTAAACCAGCCGTCCTGCTCCAGCTCTTCAATAATCTGCAGACCCCGCGTGTCTCCTAGCTTCAGCAGGGCGGTACGGGCATCTTCCCGGACGCCTAGCTCCTCTTCTTCAGCAAAGGACTCAATCAGGGCGTCAACGGCAGTGGCATAGACCACGTTTGATGGCAACTCCCGGCAAAGTTGCCCGATTGTCCAGGCACAGTTGCTGCGCACAGCCGCCACCGGATCGCGGCGTAGGGCTTCAATCAGCGGGGGGAGTGCCTTCAAAGCGGCGTCATAACCGACATCTCCAGCCTGAGCTAGAGCGCTAGCGGCCCATAAACGCACAGCGGAAATATCGGTTTTCAAGGCGGCAATCAGCGGCTCAATTGACTGCGGATCATGGCAGTTGCCTAAGGCCCAGACGATGCCTTTGCGCACATAGCCGTTCCAGTCCTGGTTGAGCTGATGAATTAAAGACGCGATCGCCGTGGCGCTGGGGTTGCGCCCTAGGGCGTAGGCAGCGCTGACCCGCACCAGCGGACAGGGATCGCTCAGCAGGTTAATTAGTTGAGGAATTGCCCGCTCATCCTGCAGTTCACAAAAGGCTCTGGCCGCCAGCATTCGCTGCGGTGTTTCTGAGGAAGACAGTAGCGGCAGCATTTGCTCTGGATCATACTGCGGCCCTTCTTCGCCAGCAGGGGCCATCCGATCCAGGGGGCTGTCTAGATCGATATCGATGTCGGTATCTAGCGTGGTGAGGTCATCGTCATACATACTGTCACTTTACAGCACGAATTTGCCCTAAGCGACCCTATTTTAAGAGACGAGGCTGAGATAAATCTTTGCCCCCTCAGCGCCATCATTTCAAATGTTGAGTCGCTGCGCTTCCAGTTTGGCCCAGTCTAAAGCCTCTTCGGCATTCATCACTTTGCCTTCGGCATGAGCTAGCTGAATAGACGCCAAAATCTGACCAATATGACGCCCTGGGCGGAGCTGTAGGGCCTGCATCAGGGTGCGTCCAGACAGCAGCGGCTGGGGATGGGCTACCGGATCGGCCGGGTCTAAAAAGCGCTGGATCAGCGGGGAAATGTGGGCAAGGGGATAGTCTAGGGCCAGCGCTAGCACTGAGAGACTGAGAAAGCTCTGACCCACATCTCGAAACAGATCGTACTGCTCGCGAATCGAGAGCGATCGCGATCGCAGCGGTAGCAGCCTGGGCTGATTGCGTAGCGTGGCTAACACAACCTGCTGCTCGGCGCGGCTATATTTCAGCCGGGTAAGTTCAGCCTCAGCGATCGCCTCTTCTGGTGGCAAAAGCTGGCTGAGCTTTGCGGCCTTGAGCCAGCTCCGGTGCATTCCCGGTACGGTTTGCTCCTTCAGCCAGCCCGTAAGCTGACTGGCATAGCCGGGCCAGTCCTGCCGCAGATGATCGTAGGCGCGATCGATCGTAGCCACTCGCTGCAGCGCCTGCTGACTCATCTGGGGCAGCCATTTCTGCAGCAGTTCGTCCTGGCAGCAAGCCAAAAGCTGCTCGGTACCCGCAGGCTTGCTTAGCAGGGCGTCAAGTTCTCCCCGCACCCGCTCCGCCGCCACCTGAGCCAGTAGGTCTGACAGGCTGCGAATAGCTATCTGAGTTTGCGACTCTACCTCAAAGTTGAGCTGAGCCGCCTGCCGATAGGCCCGCAGCAGCCGCAGCGGATCGGCTGCAAGATTTTCCACGGCAATCATGCGCAGCAGCCGCTTTTGCAAATCCCGGCAGCCCTGCAGCGGATCAATCAGGCGCTGGGTGTGGGGATGATAGGCGATCGCATTGACGGTAAAGTCGCGCCGCTGCAGATCGGTTTCCAATGTGGGGCCTACCTGCTGAGCAAAATCCACCGTTGCTTGCGGAAAAACAACCCGCGCAATTTTGTGATGGGCATCGAGGACGACAAAGCCTGCCTGACAGGTCTGAGCAATGTGCTGGGCCGTTGCGATCGCGGCATCCGGCAGTACAAAATCCAGGTCGAGGTAGTCAGCCTGTCGCCCCAGCAGCACGTCGCGGACGCTGCCCCCCACCAGATAGGCCGAGGCAGGCAGCAGCGCCAACTCAAACGGCCAGGTTTGCGGGGATAAAGCAGCGGGGAGGGTATCAACAGGCAGTGTCAAGGGCCGATCTCATTAACTAGTTGGCAGGTACCTATGCTTAGATGCGATTATCTCCTGACTTAGCAGGGATTCAAGACAGCGAAGCACGGCTTTTCATTTTGCAACATCTCTAGCCCCTCTTGAAAGCCTAACGAAAAGTTGAGCTAAATTAGCAGAAAGGGCCTGGAAGAGATCTATGTGTATTTGCGTCAACTGTCACTATGTCGATCGCTGCATCACCTATCATGCGGTTGAGACTCAGCACCAGCAGCCGCACCTGACTGAAACGCCCGATTTTGACCCGGTTGATCCCACCATCAATGCCAATATTCAGCCGCCCAAGGTGCGCATTGAGGGCGATCGCATTGTGCAATCAGATGAGTTTGGCTTTGAGTACGACGTGGTGGGCTGCCAGAGCTTTAAAGAAGAGATAGGCAAGTGGGCCAAGCTGCGGCCAGGGGAACTAATTCCCACCTAGTGTATGAGCCTATGCCTGAATCCTCGCTGCCCCCAGCCTGAAAATCCGTCTAATCATCTCTACTGTCAGACCTGTGGCCGCGCGCTGCTGCTGGGCGATCGCTACCGCCCGCTGCAGCTTCTCGGACAGGGTGGCTTTGGCCGGACGCTGCTAGCTTTAGATGAAGTGAGCGAAACTCGCTGCGTGATTAAGCAGTCGCTGCGCCCTCCCGACCCGCAGCGATTCCAGCAGGAAGCTGAGCAGCTCACCCGGCTCGGCCAGCACCCCCAGATTCCGCGCCTGCTAGCGGCGATTGCTACGGATGAGAGCAGCTATCTGGTGCAGGAGTATATTGCGGGGCCTAACTTAGCCAGGCGGTTAGAGGCGGGGGGCGTTTTTGACGAGAGCCAAATTCGCGACCTGTTGACCCAGCTTCTACCGGTTCTGGTTTTTGTGCATCAGGCCCAGGTAATTCACCGCGACATCAAGCCCGAAAACATTCTCTATGCTGCCTCTAGTAGTACCTACTTTTTAGTCGATTTTGGCGCGTCCAAGTACGCCGATACGGAGGCTTTGAAACAGGCTGGCACCGTGATTGGCAGCGCTGGCTACGCGGCCCCGGAGCAAATGCTAGGGCAGGCCAGCTTTGCCAGCGATCTTTACAGCTTGGGGGTGACCTGCTTGTACCTGCTCACCGGGCAGCACCCGTTTGATCTCTACTCAGTGGGCGAAGATCGCTGGGTGTGGCGGCCCTATGTGCGTCAGGGGGTTAGCCTGCAGCTTGGCTACATTTTAGAGCGGTTACTCAGCCGCTCCCTGCAGCGGCGCTATGCTACGGCAGCAGCCGTGCTAGAAGATGTGCAAACCTTGGGCACCCGGCAGCGATTAGCTCAAAAAACTCAGGGTAAACGACCCGCTGCGAGTCGTCGTCAGCCCCTAGCTGTCCCACCTATGACCTGGCGCTGCGCCCAGACAATTGCGCAGCCGGGCAGCACCATCAACGCCCTCAGCCTCAGCCCCGATGGCCGGGCTGTAGCTACCGGCAGCACGGACAAAGCCGTCCGCCTGTGGGACTTGCGCAATGGTGAACTGATTCAAACTCTGGGCAGTGCTCTGCCCTTACTCAACAACCGCCACCGGGCCCAGGTAAACGCGGTGCTATTTAGCGCCGATGGCAGGAGTCTCTTCAGCGGCAGCGGCGACGGCACGGTGAAATGGTGGGATTTGACCGACTATCGCCTATTGGCAACCCTGCCAGAACCTGGGTGGACGATCACGGCGATCGCTCTCACCCCTGACAACCGGTTTCTGCTGGGTGGGGGCGGGGAAGGCAAGCTGCGGCTCTGGAATCTAGAAACTACCGCAGTCGCGGCGACGCTAGCCCAGCATCAAGAACAAGTTAGCGGTTTAGTCGTCAGCGCTGACAGTACCCGGCTGATTAGCAGCAGTTGGGACTGTAGCCTGTGTTTATGGCGTCTGCCGGATGGCAAGCTGCTCAAAACCGTCAAAGACGCTCATGCCGCGCCCATTACCTGTTTAGCCCTGAGTCAAACACTTTTAGCCAGCGGCGACGCCGAGGGCAAGGTCAAGCTGTGGGACTGGCAAAATGACTGGCGGCGGCGGACGCTCAGCGCCCACAAGGATACAGTGATGGCGATCGCCTTTAGTCCAGATGGCAAGCTGCTGGCGACCGGGGGAGAAGACAGCGCCATCGCCTTCTGGCATCTGCCCACCGGGCGGCAGGTGGCCCAGATCAATCATGCTTGGGGGCTCCGCGCCTTAGCTTTTACGCCAGAGGGACACACCCTGGTCAGCAGCAGCGCTGATGAAACCCTTAAGATTTGGCAACTGGATACTTAGCCGCTCTAATGTTCGGTAGCCACGGTGTGAGGCACGAGGAGCTGCACTTGCTCACTATCAACGGCCTCTAGCTCATTCACTTCTAAAACGGCCTGCCAGGCTTCTGGATGGGCACTGCGGAATTCGACTAGAGAGGTCAGCATTTCGTAAACCAGATCGAACTCGGCATAAACGCTGTAGAAATCCTGATCGGGCGTGGTCGCTAGGCGCTGAGCCAGTTCAGCAGTGGGGGCTACTCGCTCAATTTCGCCAAACACCACCGGATTGCGAGAAGCATCCGTCTCACTGCATTCCACTGAGAAAAACCAAATATAGTGTTTGCCAGCCTGGAGCGGCGGGCCGCTCTCTGGCAGCGAAATGCCGACAATTCCAGGGCTGGAGGGCAGCTCAAAATGAACCGGACGCTCAAAGACAGGCTCTAGCGTATCCCCATCTAGCAAATCAAACTGAGCGTGGTTAGCATCAGCACTACGGCCAATAGGGACATAAAACCAAAAGGTAGGATAGGTTTTAGTGGTTTGGCCGATATTGACAGTTGGCAGCAGGGCGACCAGGTTTTCGGCGGTGCGTCCAATCGGATCGCGCTCAGCATTGTTAAAGATGCAGTACTCGTCTCGAATGGCGCCGCCCCGCGATCGCCCCGTCGCACCGCCCTGCTGATTACCACCGCCAAAGATCTGCCGGATCCGTCCAACCACGTCTACGGCTTCAGCGCTAGGCGGTGCGATCGCAGGTACCGCTGCCGCCAATAATAGGGTTGCGATGAGCCTGAGTCCTAACTTCTGAGACGGCTTTTTGAAGCGAACCATGATTCAAGCTCCCTGATAAACCTGATAAAAAGTCTTACTTCTAGTCTACGTATTTCTAATTGAGGATTCCCGATTTATATATGCCGCAAGCGAGTACTTAATACCGCTACGCTCAATCCTGTCAGACCAAAGGCGATCGCAGGAGGCACTAATGATACCCAGAAGGCTGGCCCCACGAGCATCCAGTAGCAGACTCCGTAGAGAACTATCAGTGCCCCAACGCTTGCCAGGGCTAGCCGCCCAGGCCGCACAAGCCGCCAAAAAATTAGCCCGCCTCCAGTTGACCAGCCCGCAATCCACAGCACTTCCCCCCAGAAGGGCCACCAGCGAATCAGGGGGCGATCGTCCAGGGCGGCGCTGATTAGCTGACTTGCCATCTGAGCCTGCATCATTGCCCCAGGGATATCTTCGCTATAGGGCGTGTCCCAGGTGTCAGCGTTGCGATCGGTTTTGTCGGTGTAGCCCATGATGATGATGCGATCGCGGATCATCTCGTCTAGGACTTTTTCAGAGGTTTCGGTCAGCAGACGCTCCAGGGTGATTTGCGGCGCAAATCGGTCTAGCTCACCGCGATAAGCCCGAAAATTGAGCAGCGTTTGATAGCCATTGAGCTGATTTGGATCGAGGTAGAACGGGCCTGATCCCACTTTGAGTTCAGGCACAGTGACATTGCCCAGTCGAATCGGTTCGTAATCCTGACTGCCATCAGGATTGTTGATTGGCTCAGTGTTGACGGCAATCCCTTCCGCCGCTAAATATTCTTTGGCAATCAGCAGGCTAAAAGACTGGCTGGTGGGGCAGAAAATGGGATCTGCAGGGTGCATCAAAAGGTGCCGCCGAATGAACTGGACGTTGACGTTATCGACGAAGTCATTAAATCCAGTTTGAGCCGCCGGGATGTCAATCTGCGGAACGCCGTCCTCTTCTGGCGTACTCAGCTTGCACAGACCGACTAGATTCGGCGTTTGCCGCAGCCGCGCTTCAACTACGGCCTCAGCCGGAAAATCGCGGTAGAAGTCTAGACCAATCACTCTGGGTTCATAGGCTGACAGGGTGGCGATCGCCTCCTCTAGGGCCTGATCGGGAATGGTGCCGATACTGGGTTCGTAGGTGCCTTCAATCAGCCGCGATCGCAGCCAAGACCCGCTTTCCTCATCCACTTCCACAATCAAAAAGCGATCGTCTTGCGCCTCGCTGGGACGCTGTTTCAGCAGGTAGTCATAGGCGGCCAGTTCGGCCCCCTGTATCAGCCCCAAAATCCGGGCTATCAGCACTAAGAAAGTGGAAGCAGCGCTGGCTAGAGCCACTGAACGTCCCTTGATTTTGCGGAAGGGGAGCTC
Organism: Sphaerothrix gracilis Ecp01; assembly: GCF_030405905.1. NCBI lineage: Bacteria > Bacillati > Cyanobacteriota > Cyanophyceae > Nodosilineales > Nodosilineaceae > Sphaerothrix > Sphaerothrix gracilis. The sequence continues at coordinate 192,951 of NZ_JASATW010000010.1, read as the reverse complement.
CCGGCTGGTCTGCAGATAAGCGCGCTGCAGGTCGGTTGGCCGGGGGACTTTAGCCGCTGTCTGGGCTAGCCAAGCCGTGGCGGCGGCCAAATCTTTGCCGCGCAGCAAGAAGCTGTCGTCGTAGTTAGACTGCTCCCACTCTTTGGCTTTTACCAGCAGCCGCGTATGGGTTCTGACATGCTCTGGATCGCTCTCCAAGGTGCGGTAGAGTTCACCAAACTGAGTTAAAAAGTCTCCTTGCTGCTGGCGAAAATCAATCTGAGTCGCTCCCTGCAGTTCAGCCGGTAAATTGGTGCGCAGCACGGTGCGGTAAACAACGGTGATGATGCGCTTATTGAGCGCTTTGGCTTGACGAAGCTGCTGTAGGGAGTCCGGCTCTTTAGCTGAACTGGGGGACAGCACAAAGAGAAAATTTTCGGCATTGGCGATCGCCTGCTGCAGCCTTTGCTGCTCGCTGGCTTCTGTCTGCAAGTCTTGCTCAAAGTAGGTAGACTTACCCTGCACCTGCAGCGTGTCATTCAAACGCCGTACAAAATCGGCATCCACCAGAGAGTGGGCAATGAAAACGTCAATCGTGATATCGGGTGGCTGCTGGCGACTGGCCTCGACAAACTCGATCTGGAGCTGAGTGGGCCGATAGCGATCGCGTCCTTGAGCTAGCTTTAACCAGGATATGTATCGCTGGAGAGTCTGACCGCGCAGCAAAATACTGGGATTCTGCTTTTGCTGCTGCCATTTTTGGGCCTGAGCCAGCAGCAGCTTGTGCAGGCGGTGATAGTCGGCTTCCTGCTTGAGAGTTTTGAGTAGCTGGTTTTCATCGTCTAGATAATCTGACTCATTCTGATTGTCAGTCAGGTCAATCACCTGTAGATGGGCCAGCTCTGGTGGCAGGACTTCTGCCGTTATGCGCCGCGCTAGTACCGGGATAATCCGCTTGTTCAGCTCAATCGCATAGGCTAGCTCCTGCCGACAGGTCTCGGAGCGAAGTGAGGCATTTGACAGCAGAAAGACAAAGTTATCGGCTTCGGCAATGCCGCGCAGAATGGCGGTCTGCACGTTCTCACCCGAAACCACATCCAGCCGCCGATTCCAAACGGTGAATCCAGCGCGAATCAGACTGCGATAGATTTTTTGCTCAGCCGTCTCGCTTGGCAGCGCCGAGCGATCGCTGGCCTGCTCAATAACCTTCTCCACAACCGCTTCAGCAGAAGAGAGAAACACCTGTGCCATCAGGTTTTCGGCGTACTTGATGCTGGTGGTAATAAACTCGCAGTGCAGGTCAGTCGGCAGGCAGGGTGGCTGTTGGTTTTGCCAGCGCTGACTCAGCCATTCCTCAGCCGCTTTCCGCTCCTCACCAATTAGTAAATACTGGGACTGATATTGGTGCCGCTCCCAAATCAGCGCCTTAGCAAGCAGGTCGGTATGCTGGTGGACGTAGGCTTCGTGGCGGTGAAACAGGCCAATCAAACCGGCTAGCGCCTGTTCAAAGTCATCCTCCGCCCGAAAATAGATCCAGTTGATCTTGCTAATCTCTGGATGCATATTTGGAAAGATGGAGTGCAGCCCTTTCTCCTGATAGCTGACCCAGGCAGCATCCATACCGCTGGGATTGCGCTGCTTCCAGGTATCTTTGGAAATTTGCTCCACCTGCAGCAGCGGCACCACCCGCTTGTGGCGTTTGAGCGCTAGGTTGACTTCCTTGGCGCAGTAGGGGGAGTTGACTGCATGGGGAGCCAGGATAAACAGAAAATTGTGGGCCTTGTCGATGCCGTCGTCGATTTGATCCTGATAGTCCACGCCTAGAGGAATGTCATTTTGGTCAAACCAGATGCGAAAGCCCATCGCCGTCAGGCGATCGTGTAGCTCAGTGGCAAAGGCTTTGCTATCAGCCCGCCCGTAGGAGATGAAGGCATCAAAATACTGGTTCATCTCCTGACTCGCCAGGATGTAAGCCCGGTGCAGGTCGGTGGCAGGGGGCTGCTTCTCCTCGCGCTGGCTTTGGGCTAGCCACTCCTCAGCGATCGCAAATTCGCCTCCCCGCAGGACAAGATTTTTGGGCCGATTTTGGCGCTCCCAGGCCAAGGCTTCCACCAGCAGCCGCTTATGCTGAGCGTAGTAGGCGGCATCTTCCCGTAGGGTGCGCAGCAGCTCATCGGGGGCTGTGGCTCCATCCGCTTGGAACTGGGTAAAGTCAATAAACTGTAAGAGCTGCAGCTCTGTGGGTACCTGAGCTAGATCCGTCTCGCGTATCAGCAGCGGCATGATTCGCTTATTGTGAGTGCGGGCGTAGGCCAGCTCTTGCTGACAATAGGTAGACCGGAGCGAGTGCGGCGAGAGCAAGTAGACGATATTGTCTGCCCGCTCAATCCCGCGATAGATTGCTTTTTGAAAGTCTTCAGCCGTTTTAATGTCTTTCTTATCTAGCCAGACAGTAATACCCGTCCGAACCAGCAGGCGACGGATTTGCTCTGCGATCGCTCGGTCTTCTTCGCTATAGGAGAGAAACACCTGAGTCATGCCGTCGCTGGCCGCTTTCAGACTTTCGGTAATAAACTCGCAGTGCAGCTCCGTGGGGGAACAGGGCGGCTGCTCATTTTGAAAGCGTACGTGCAGCCAGTCTGCTGCCGACTGTAACTCTTCAGCCGCTAGCAGATAGGTCACCTGTCGCTGCTGCCGCTGCCAGGCGATCGCCTGACTGAGCAAAACAGTGTGCTGACTCACGTAGTAGCGATGGCGCTGAATGATTTTGAGCAGTCCGTCTAGCGCTTGCTCAAAATCATCAACCCCCTCACGAAAGTAGATCCAGTTGATTTTGCTAATGGCGGGATGCAGGTTGGCGAAGCTAGCATGCAATCCCTTTTCGGTATAAGCCTGCCAGTCGGCCTCACTCCCTTGAGGATGTCGCTGCTGCCAGGTTTCGCGGCTGATTTCTTCGACGTGCAGCAGCGGAATAATCCGCTTGTGATGCTTCAAGGCCAGATCAATCTCTAACCTGCAGTAGGCCGAGTTGACCGCATGGGGCGAGATAATAAAGATGAAATTGTCGGCCTTAACAATGCCGTCATCAATCTGCTTCTGATAGTCCACTCCCAAGGGAATATCGTCAAAGTCAAACCAAATTTCTAATCCCTCAGCAATTAGGCGGCTGTTGAGCTTTTCGGCAAACGGCTTACTATCGGCGCGGCCATAGGAAATAAAGGCATCTTGAAACTGGTTCATAGACTTTCAGGCGGGGGCTATGCTCAAACTATATCAACCCTGCTAAAGGGGATTACAGGTTTATCAACTCTTTGGAATGGTTAAAACAGTAGACGTCATCGTCATTGGTAGCGGCATTGGCGGTCTGAGCTGCGGGGCACTGCTAGCTCGCTACGGACTAGAAGTGATGGTGTGCGAAAGTCATACGCTGCCGGGCGGGGCGGCTCATGGTTTTAACTATCAGGGCTTCCAGTTTGATTCGGGGCCGTCCCTGTATTCAGGACTTTCCTACAGCCCCTCGCCTAATCCGCTACGGCAGGTGCTCGATGCGCTAGAAGTGGACGTAGACTGGGCTACTTACGACACCTGGGGCTGCTGGCTGCCGGAGGGCCATTTTGAGACAGCCGTGGGGGCGGATCAGTTTTGTCAGGTGCTGCAGCAGCTCCGGGGCGATCGCGCGGTTGCCGAATGGCGATCGCTGCAAAAGCTGATGGCTCCCTACGGCGAAGCTGCCACTGCGCTATCCCCAGCGGCAGTGCGCTACGACTGGGGGGCGCTGTTAACGGTGGGCCGCTCTGCGCCTTCTCTGCTAAGGCATGGGTTAAAGCCCCTGCGGCTAACCGGCGCTTTTGCTCCCCTGATGGATGAAGTCGTCAGCGATCCGTTTTTGCGCCACTGGCTGGATTTGCTCTGCTTTTTGCTCTCTGGCCTGCCTGCCGACGGCACCAGCGCGGCGGAGATGGCCTTTATGTTTGCTGACTGGTATCGCCCCAACGTCAAGCTGGACTATCCCATTGGCGGCAGCGCGGCGCTGGTGCAGGCGCTAGTGCGAGGGCTAGAGCGCTATGGCGGCGAGCTGCGACTGGGGGCGCATGTGGAGGAGGTTTTGGTTGAAAGCGATCGCGCTGCTGGGGTGCGACTGCGGCAGGGCGAGACAGTTGCAGCCAGGCAGGCGGTGGTGTCGAATGCGTCAGTGTGGGACACGCTGACGCTGTTGCCAGCAGGGGCGGTGCCACAGTCGTACATCAAAGAGAAGCAGGCAACGCCGGAGTGTCACAGCTTTATGCATTTGCACTTGGGGATTGAGGGCAGTGGCCTGCCTCCAGATTTGCCCTGTCACCACATCGTTGTGAATGATTGGGACAAAGGCGTGGATGCGCCCCAGAACGTGGTGCTGATTTCCCTGCCGTCGCGGCTAGATCCGGATCTGGCTCCCCCTGGCAAGCAGGTAATCCATGTCTATACGCCGGGGAATGAACCCTATGATCTCTGGCAGGGACTCCAGCGGCAGACGCCTGCATACGAGCGGCTGAAGCAGGCACGAGCCGAGGTGATGTGGCAGGCCCTAGAGCGAGTGATTCCAGATGTCCGCGATCGCTGCCAAATCACCCTGGTCGGCACGCCCCTGACCCACGAGCGGTTTTTGCGGCGTCATCGGGGGACGTATGGCCCCGCTATTCGAGCCGGGGAGGGCCTGTTTCCCAGCGCCAAGACGCCGCTGGCAGGACTGCTATGCTGTGGGGACTCTACCTTTCCAGGGATTGGCCTACCGGCGGTGGCAGCCAGCGGCCTGGTGACCGCAAACACCCTGGTGCCCGTGTCCCAGCATTTGCAGATGTTGCAGCGGATCGGTTTGTCGTAGGAGTTGTTTGCCAGCGCGCTTAACGACAACGATACCGGCAGACGTCCGCCATAATGAATCAATACCGTCCAGAGAGGTTCTATGCCCGATCTAGCTACCCTCAGCATTTTCCTCACGGCTGCCTTTATCCTCAGCATTACCCCCGGCCCCGGCATTCTCTACACCCTAGCCCGGAGCCTGCATGGAGGCCGGGCGGTTGGCATTGCCTCGGTGATGGGGCTATTTGTCGGGGGGCTGTTTCATGTCGTGGCAGCAGCGCTAGGACTTTCTAGCCTGCTGATGACCTCCGCGATCGCCTTCTCAATTGTCAAATATATCGGGGCCGCCTATCTCATCTATCTAGGGCTAAAAACGCTGCTCAGCTCGGACACCTTAGCGATCGCCGCCGATGCCAGCTACAGCCCCATGCTAAAAAGCAGCGCTTTTACCCAGGGAGTGATGACGGAAGTGCTCAATCCCAAAACAGCCCTATTTTTCCTGGCCTTTATTCCTCAGTTTGTGCAGGTAGAAAACGGCAGCGTCCTGGCGCAGTTCTTAGTTTTGGGACTGATCACCACTTCCTTTAACTTCGCTGCTGATTTAGCTGTAGCGACCTTTGCCGGGCCGCTTGGTCAGCGGCTCAAAACTAACTATCAGTTTAGACGGCTGCAGCGGCTCGTTTCTGGCTCGACCTTGATGGGGTTGGGAGCCTATGTGGCTGTAGCTGAGCAGAATTAACATTATCTTGTGACGTTTCGCCTAAAAAGGGCGTCAAACTTTGCGGAATTGTGCCTACAATGGCAGCAACTTTAGGCACACGAGGCCGCGCCGCCATGACCTCTCCCCCGGCTGAATCTCCCTTTCCCAAGGCTTTGAGCGCCTCTCAGCGACGCTGGCCGCCCAGCAACTGGGCTTGGCCAATGCTCTGGCTGTTTCTGCTAGTTGGCTCCAGTGCTGTGGGCCTGTGGGCGATCGCATCGCTGACCCGCATTCCCCCCATTCCCAACTGTGAGGAAATCTCGCGGCTCAGCCCCGACAGCGATCGCCTCTACTGTGCCAAGGCCGCCGCTGCCTCTAAAGCGCCTGATCACCTGGTAGCAGCCATTGAGCTAGTGGCACCCTGGGGTGAGCGTCATCCCCTGCACACGGAAACCGCGCCGCTGTTGGAACAGTGGTCTACTGATTTAGTCACGGTTGCTCGCCGCCGCGTCAATGAGGGGGATTTAGAGGCGGCGCTGACTCTGGCGGGCAAGATTCCGGAGCGGGCGGAGAGCTACAAAGCCGTACAGTCCACCATGTCGGTATGGCAGGCTGAATGGGAAACCGGCGCTGAGATTGCATCTGAGGTGCAGGCGGCGATCGCCGAGCGGCAATGGCAGCAGGCCAACGAAACGCTGCAGGGGTTGAAAAAGCTCTACACCGATCACTGGGTACGCCACCAGTTTCAGGCTTTGAAAGGCCAAATTGAGCTAGAATCCCAGGGCTGGCAGCAGCTGCAGCAGGCCCGTGACCTAGCGGAGACGGGCAACATCGCCGATCTAGGCGAAGCGATCGCCCTGGCTCAGAGCATGAATCTACAAAGTCAGGCCTGGCAGGAAGCCAAGACGGAGATTGACGACTGGAGCGAAACGCTCTTGATGTATAGCTTTCGTCAGTGGGAACTGGGCAACTTAGACGCGGCCATTGAGGCAGTGCAGCAGGTGCCCGTCGATCCGACCCTGGTGCCAGAAGCCCAAGATTTAATTCAGTTCGCTCAGGCCCAGAAGTTAGTGAGCAATCTGTCCACCTGGGAGCCGCAGATTGGCGATATCTTCAACCTGAGAGAAGCCATTTCGGCAGTGCAGCAGATTCAGCCCACCAGTCCTTTTTACGAGGACGCTCAGGCGCAGCTCGCCACCTGGCAGCAGTCACTCCAAGATCTGCTGCAGCTCCAAACCGCCAACTGGGTTGCCAGCATCGGCCAGCTAGAAACCTATCGCTATGCCGCCCAGCAGGCTCGGCTCATTGGCAGCGATCGCCCCCGCCGTCCTCAGGCTCAAACCTTGGTGGCTCACTGGCAAAACCAGATTGAGCAGATTGAAGATCGGCCCTATCTGCAGCGGGCTACCCGGCTGGCCGGGGCCGGAACGGTGGCAGCTTACCAGGCGGCGATCGCTGAAGCCCAGAAAGTCGCCCTGGGACGAGCTTTGCGGATTGAGGCCCAGACCCGGATTGCCAGCTGGATGAACCGGATTGAGGTGATTCAGGATCAGCCAATTCTGAAAGAGGCGAATACCCTGGCCGCAGACGGTAAGCTGAAGGAGGCAATTGAGAAGGCCAAAGGGATTGAGCCAGAGCGGGCGCTGTACGATCAGGCCCAGACGGCCATTCAGGGCTGGACAGCCCAGATTCAGGTGGCTGAGGATCGCCCTATCCTGGTAGAAGCAAGAGAACTGGCCTATCGGGGCAGCCTCACCGCCGCGATCGACCGGGCTTCTCAAATTGCGCCGGGCCGGGCGCTCTACGGCGAGGCCCGTAGCGCCATTGCTAACTGGCGGGCTGAGCGAGAATATCTGTGGTCGCTGGAACGGGTCGATGATGCGAGTGAAAGTTGGGAGGATACCGCCGCTGATGATGACTCTTCTGGCTGGTAGGCCATGAGCGATCGCCCGCTGCAGCTCATGCTGATTGACGATGATCCGGTTTTTCGGCTGGGTTTGCGTATTTGGCTAGAGCATTTTCCCGATTTTCAGGTCACGACCGAAGCCAGTACGGCTGCAGAAGCGCTGCAGGTTCTCACGGCTACAGCCGAGGCAACGACTGCGCCAGTGGCGATCGATTTAGTCATCTTAGATCTAGGGCTGGGCCAAAACTCTCCAACCCAGGTAGCAGGGCTGCGGCTCTGTCAAACCCTGCGATCGCAGTTTCCCCAACTGCCGATTCTGGTGCTCAGCGCCCACAGCGAGCCAATTCTGCGGGAGGCTGCTTTACAGGCAGGTGCCAGTAACTATGGCCTGCGGGGTATGCCAGTGCAGCAGCTGGTACGGCTGGTGCGACAGACGGCGCGGGGGCAGCGCCCGGTTGCCCCTGAGCCTCAGCCTGAGCCTGAACCCACACCGATTCCAGGACCGCTGACGGCCATGCGCATCAGCCTCAGACTATCTCACCTGCAGCAAATTGAAGCGGAGATGACTGAGGCGATCGCCCAGTATCAGGCAGTGACTTCGCCCATTTACCGGGCTGTCCTAGCAGGCCGCTACCGCGAGCTACGAGCCGCAAAGTGGCTGGTCAATCGGCTGCTGGCAACGCCGCGTTTTTCTCCGGCCAGCCAGCCCCAGATATTTGGCAGTGAACCATCAGAGACAGTTCCGAGGGCGATCGCTGCGATACCTGCAGACCGGGCGATCGCACCTGTCAACAGCGCTGGCAGCTTAGTTACAACTACGCCTGACGACATTCGCAGCTTTGTCTTTGAGGCAGTTTTTCGCAAGCTGCAGACGCCCCTGACCAATCGCTCAGACCTGCCCTTAGAAATTGACATTCTGCGCCCTGAAAAAAAGCGGGAGCTGCTCTACCTGGTTCTGCGCCAGCTAGAGACTTTATTAGAAGATATTCGCTACTCCCAGCTGCAGCCCGGCCAGCTTGTAGAGCGCAAGTCTCAGCTTTTAGGCGACTGGTGGCAGGCCGTCATCACCGACTTTTTTGGCAAATACTATACCGTTCAGGTAGAGGGAACCGAGCAGGGGGTGGTGCCCCAGCTTTTAGCTGAGCAAGTCACCGTCCAGGCTGAAACTCTCGATCGCATTCCTTTAGTGGCCTCCCTCCTAGAGCACCTGCTGTTTCAGTCCCCCATGCTGGTCAACGGGACGCTCCATCCTGCTGCCGCATATGAGTCCCTCACCCAGAGCCAGCAGCTGCTAGAAAACTGCATAATCCAGGTCGCCAATGGCGTCATTCAGCCGCTATTGAACCAGTTTCCGAATGTCGAAGCGCTGAAGAAAAATCTGTATACCCAGCGCCTGCTGTCAACCCGTGAGATTGAGCGCTTCCGTAATGAACTGGCTTGGCGCTATCGCTGGCAAAGCTACGTGGGCGAGCCTAGAGCCATGTTTGAAAGCCAGTATCCGCTGCTGATTCTGACGGAGCGGGGCATTCAGACGACCACTATCTACGCGCCCCGTCAGGAAGAACTGAGCCAGCTCTCCGGGCTGCGCTATGCGGTGACGCTGGCCATTGAGGCCCGGGATGCGATCGCGCCGCGTCTGCGCCGGGTAATTTCCTTTGCGGGCAATGGTTTAGTTTACGTGCTGACGGAGCTGGTAGGGCGCGGCATTGGTTTGGTGGGACGCGGCATTTTGCAGGGCATCGGCAACGCCTGGCAGGACAGTCGCTTCAAGCGGCAGCGGCAGGGGGATGAGTAGGGTACCCCCTGTGCCAGATCAAAAAGTGAACTCTGGCGCCCGGAATTGGGCTGCCGCCGGGTGAAGTCCTTGCTAGTAATGATTTAGCAATCAGGGTCTATGTGGGATATTGCCAGTACAACCAGATCTAGCGTGTCGTTAGAGCTGCTGATACGCAATGCGCTGAGTTTAGGGGAGCTGTCGCCGGGAGCCGAACGCGAAATTGCCCGGCTGAGCTGGGGCCGATCGCTGAGCGACCGGGAAACCAAGCTTTTAGCGCTGCTAGAAGATGCGATCGCCTCTGGCACGATTCAGCGGCTGGCACTAGAGTTTCAGGATGCCTGGATTAGACCTAACGCCGCCTGCGCTTAGGCGATCGCGCCTTGCCCTGGGGCGTGCCGGGGGGCGTACGGTGGTCGCCAAAATATTTTTCGCTGCGATAGCGCAGCCAGACTCTGAGCACCTGCGGAATTTTTTCTTTTTGGGGCTTGGTGAGCTGGTTGTAAAGGGCTAAAGCCTGCTCTCGCTCTTTGCGACAGGCGCGGTTGTTGTGAGCATCCCAGTAGCTGCGGGCAACTCGGATACGACGACAGACTTCTTTGACCAAGGCGTCGCCTTCTAAGGGCTGATTCACGGCGGCTGCAGCAAGCTAATATCCTGTGCCTAGCTTAGCGTTTCTTGCTGAAACTGCTGTAAGCTGAGAGGCGTTTGCTTACCGCCTGCAGCATGAAAATTGCCACCTGGAACGTCAACTCAATTCGCACCCGGCTGCCGCACGTTACCGACTGGCTGCAGCAGCAACCCGTAGACGTGCTGTGTTTGCAAGAAACTAAAGTAGTGGATGAAAGCTTTCCGGTGGCGGCCTTTGAGCAGCTAGGCTACCACAGCTACATCTACGGTCAAAAGGCTTACAACGGCGTGGCCCTAATCAGCCGTGCGCCTCTAGCGGAGGTTGGCTATGGTTTTGCGGCTGTAGTAGAGGCCGAGCAGGTCGGCGACTTAGACGAGCAAAAACGGGTAATTACGGGGACAGCGGCGGGCATTCAGATTGTCAATCTGTACGTGCCCAATGGTTCCTCAGTAGGCAGTGAAAAATATACCTACAAGCTGCGCTGGCTGAGTTTGCTGAAACAGTACCTCTCCCAGTGCCTGCAGCAGAATTCGGCGCTGCTGGTCTGCGGCGATTTTAATATTGCCCTAGAAGATCGCGATATTCATGATCCGGCCAATAAGCAAACGCACATTATGGCTTCTCCGGCAGAGCGATCGGCCTTGCAGGAGATTCTATCCTTAGGCTTTCAAGATGCGTTTCGCAAGTTTACCGAGGCGGGAGGACACTATAGCTGGTGGGATTACCGGGCCGCTTCCTTTCGCCGCAACCTAGGCTGGCGAATCGATCATCACTATCTCTCAGATGATCTGTATCCGCAGGCTAAAAGCTGCGTGATTGACGTGCTGCCACGCCAGTTAGAAAAGCCTAGCGACCACGCCCCGGTCATTGTCGAAGTTTGAAGTCAATCTCTATCTGTAGTTGCCTCGTCTGTAGAAGCCTCTGAAACGTCTGAGGTAGCCCACCCCAGCGGCAGCGTGACGCTGAACGTGCTGCCCTGGCCCACTTGGCTCTCAACGGTAATTTTACCGCCGTGTAGCTCAACGCAGTTTTGGGCAATGCTGAGGCCCATGCCGGTGCCTTTAATTTCGGCGGCGTTGGTGGCGCGGAAGAAGGGCGCAAATACTTGTGTTAGATCGCTCGCTTCAATGCCTATGCCCTGATCGGTGACTTGTAGAATTATCTGCTGGCTGGCGATCGCGCAGCCGAGCGTAATTTGACCGCCTGCGGGCGAATACTTAATGGCATTGCTGAGCAAGTTACCTAAGACATAGCGCAGTATTTTCTTGTCTAGCAGGACTGGGGCGGACTGAGTAAACTGCAAACTGAGCTGAAACGAATGGCGATCGCTAGAGGCTAGCTGATAGTAGACCAGCAGTTCTTGGCAAAATTCGGCCAGGGAAACCGGCTGGGGATCAAAGCTGAAAGCTTTATCTTGAGTCTGCTTAAAAAGAGCGAGTTCCTCGACGAGATCAGACAGCAGCCTCACCGAATTGCGAATAGCATCAAAGTGATTGGCAATTTGCTCTGGGGAAAAGCGGTGACGATACTCTCTCAGCAATTCAGACGAAGACAAAATCACCGCCAAAGGCGTCTTATACTCGTGCGAAACCGTAGCGATCACCTGATCTTTGAGCCGGGACAGCTCCTGCTCGGCGGCCAAAAGCTGGCGCATAGCCGTTTCTGATTCCTGGCTCTGCTGAGCCATCTGCTGTAGCTTTGCGACCCGGCGGCGATCGCTCACGTCAGTCACGACCATCACGGCCCCAATCGGCGCTGCTTCATGATGTAGGGGAGAAACGCTGTCTGCAATGGACTTGCGATCGCCGTTGCGGGTGATAAGCGCCACATAATCATTTAAATAAACCACCTGCCCCGTTTCCAGTACTTCTCGCACCGGATGGGGAATTGCCTGACCGCTCGCCTCATCGACTAGCTGCACAACCTGCTCAATGCCCTGGCCGGTAGCCTCCGGTTGGGGCCAGCCAGTTATTCTTTCAGCCGATGGATTCATATAGGTGATAGCCCCAGCATGATTGGTGGCGACTACGCCATCTCCCATCGACTGCAGCAGCATCTCTAAAAACTGCTTATCCTGAATTCGGCGCTGCTCCATTTGGTGCTTGTAGAGCGCTACTTCAATCGCGGCCTGCAGCGATCGCTCGTTGAAAGGCTTGACGATGTAGCCAAAAGGCTCGGTCAGCTTAGCTCGTTTTAATGTATCGGCATCGGAATGGGCCGTGAGATAGACCACAGGCACCGCAAACTCTTCGCGAATCCGATTGGCGGCTGTAATCCCGTCTACGTCGCTCGATCTTAGTTTGATATCCATCAGGACTAAATTGGGTTGAGTATCAGCCACAAGCTGAACCGCTTCGGCCCCAAACGCCGTTGCGCCTGCAACCTCGTAACCCAAATCGGCAAGCTGCTCAACTAGGACTTCGCGAGTAATTGCTTCGTCTTCAACCACTAATATTTTGATAGTTTTCATAAGCTTTTATACCCAGTCAATCAAAAGACGAAAATATAGTTAGATTAAACATTTTTCTTAGCTAAAACTCGTCAGCAATATAGCTGAAATTCGCTAAGCTAGCTCTAAATCACATCACTTATACTAAATTCAACGGAAAACTTGGTGCCGCGATCGCAACTAATCTCTACGGTACCCCTGAGCTGGTCAAACACTAACATTCTGACTAGGCGTAGGCCCATGGAAGTAGCAGTTTTAAAGTCGATTTGGTCAGAAAAGCCAGCTCCATTATCTCGTACGATCAGTCTGTATAAACCAGATTTTTCCGTGTAAAATACAACCAAAATTTCTCCGTATTGCTTGCCCACAAAGGCGTGCTGTAGAGCATTTGTGACCAATTCATTAATAATAAGACCGCAGGCAACTGCTGTATCGATATTGAGCAGGATTGGGTCAATTTCGGCTTTAAATCGTATATTTTGATTTATGGCATAGGAGCTGATGAGGTTTTGGGTTAGGCTCCGAGCATAGGCTTTAAAGTCGATCGTTTCCAGGTTGCTAGAGCCATAAAACTTCTCGTGAATAAGAGCCATTGCTTCAATGCGATCGCGGCAGTCTTGTAGGGCTTTTAATGCCGCTGGCTGCTCTAAAGTGCGAGATTGCAGATAGAGAATACCGGAGACAATCTGTAAATTATTCTTAATTCGATGATGAATTTCTTTAAGCAAAAGCGCTTTAGTTTCCGCATCTTGGCGATCGCGCTCTGCTTGATAGGTTTGCGACAAATCCCGCATGATTGTTGAAAAAAATTGAACTTGGCCCTGCTCATCTAGGTGAGCCATAATCAACTGTGAGACGGGAATTTCTTGATTCTGATGGGTCAAAACAGCCGTCTCACCCTGCCAGTGGCCGGTTTCAACTGCGGCTGGAATACCCTCATGAGTTATTTTTTGGATTGCCCAGGCCGGATGTATTTGGGAGACATGTTTTTGCGCTAGGTCGGCAAAGGTTACGCCTATCATGTGACAACCGGCTGTGTTGATATACCGTATCTGACCCTGGCTATCGGCCATGCCCACAAAGTCAGTGGTGGATTCCAAAATAGTTGTTAAGTTCTTTTGATGCTGTTCGGCAGCTTTGCGATCGCTAATATCTTCCACAATCACTACCTGATACTGCGGTTCGCCGTTGGCACCGCGAATTGAAGCAACGGTGATATTGACCCAGACTAAAGCACCATCTTTTCTGACATAGCGCTTTTCCACTGATACCTGTGAGCGCTGTCCTGCCAGCATTTGCTGGAACAGTTGTAAGTCTCTTGCTTGATCTTCTGGATAGGTCAGGTTGCGAAAGTGCTGTCCAATCAGTTCTGCAGACGAATAGCCCGTAATCTCACAAAACTTTCGGTTGACCTTGAGCAGATGACCCTGAGCGCTGGTGTTGACGATACCGACGGCAGCCTGTTCAAACGTGCCCCGGTAGAGGGTTTCGCTCTCCTGCAGTTCAGCATTGATTCGGGTCCTTTCGGCTTCAATCCGTTTGCGATCGCTGATATCCTGAATTACCGAAATAAAGTACTTGGGCTGACCTTGCAGGTTACTTAGCAGAGAAACTGTGAGGTTGATCCAGATGAGAGAGCCGTCTTTATGGATATAGCGCTTTTCTATCGAATAGCTAGCCATCTCACCGTTCAAAACCTGCTGAACACAGGCTAAATCTTCTTCTAAGTCTTCTGTGTAGGTAATCTCCTGAAAGGTTTTGCCCGTGAGCTCAGCCTTTTGGTAGCCCACGATGTCGCAAAACCGCTGATTTAGCCGCAAAAAGGTGCCATTGAGGGCTACATGGGCAATCCCCACAGCCGCCTGCTCAAACGTACCCCGAAAGCGACTTTCGCTGTCTCGCAGGTCTGCTTCTGCTTGCTGTCGCTCTTGAATTTGCTGGGCTAGTTGACGATTCGTAGTTTCTAAATCGGCGGTACGCTGCTGTACTTGGCGATCGAGGTTTTGGTTGGTTGAAATCAGCAGGCGGGTTACGGCCCGATAGCGATCGCTGGCGATGCCCTGTCGCAGCACCGCAAACAAAATCACTAAAATTCCAAGACTGATCTGGGCGGGGCCGCCTATAAGCGTTATGGGGCCAAACGAAACAGCCGCCGCATAGAGCACAAAAACAGTCCACACTGCCGCGCTACCCAATCCAGCGCGCAGTCCCCCCATGCCGGCTGACAGCATCACTGACACCAGCACTAGCAAAAAGGGAACTGGCAGCATAACGCCGATTCGTCGGCAACCTTCCACCAGCAGCACCATCGCCAGGGTGATAGTGACGCCTAGAGCGACCGGATATTGCCTCAGAAAGGTGTCCAGTCGGGGAATACGAACGTTTCGCCCCCAAAAACGAGTCCAGCGAGCAGCAGCCAATCGGTTTTCTTGGCCTGAAAGGCCGTCAGAGTGAACCAGCGTCTGCACCTGTTCTTGTAAGAGGCGATTAGCCACCTCCAACTGGGCGGTGCGCTCAGCCACGCGCTGTTCTAAAGCCTGATTGGTTGCCTGCAGGCTGCGCTCAGCAATCTGACAGGTAGCAATCTCAGTTCTCAACTGGGCCTGAGTCGCTTCTAGAGAATGCTTGACTGTTTCATAGTCAGCGACGAGTCGCTGCAGGCGAGTATTAGTCTGCTGCAGGTCTTCGGTTTGTTGCTGCACCAGGGTGCGCAGTGCCTGCAGGCTCTGATACATTTCTAGCGGATCGAGCGATCGCAGCAGTTCTCGCTGCGTGAGCAAGCCCGCCAGCGCGCCTATTTCAGTTCTGACCACGAGGCGGCGTACTCCGTGCTGCGTCATACACTGGTGGGCCTGCCAGAGCGTATCCTGCGGCTGAATTGGAATGAGAGGCTGGCTCATAATTTGAGCCGCCTGCGTCCGCGCAAAATCTGCTGCTGCCGCCTGGAGCTGCACAATGTCTCGCTCCGTAATGATGCCTGTTGGCGATAAGGCCGAGTCAGCACTGGCCGGCTGCATAACAACGACGCAGCTTGCCTTTTGCTCATGCATTCGCTGAGTTACTTCTAGCAGCGAGTCGCTGGCGCTAGCCTGCAGCACCGTTTTCTGCATGACCTCGCCGACCGTTTTAAGCCGCAGCAAATCTGTAGGCTGCAAAGCTAAGCGTAGGGTTTCGTAAGTAATCAGTCCTTGCAGCTGATTGTCTACATCGACGACAGGCAGGTGGCGAATGCAGTGCTGCTGTAGAATTGCCAAAGCCTGAAAAATATCGGGCTGAGCCTGAACCGGATAGGTCACGAGCGATCGCGTCATCACCTCCGTAATGCAGCGCTCAGCGATAATCTGCTTCTGCGCCGCTAGCCTGACCACGTCTCGCTCCGTCAGAATGCCGACCAGCTTTTCAGCTTCAACAATCAGAACGTAGTTTTTGTGAGACTGCCGCATGGCAGCAAGTGCCTCAGCTATCGTCGCGGCGGCTGTCAGCAGCAAAGGCTGATGGTCTACAAGCTGTTCGGCAGCAAGCCGAACGGCTTCTGATTGGGGCACCTGCATAGGTGTGGGTTATATCAATTCTGGATTAGACAGCTCTGGATTAGACAGCTTCACTGCCCAAAGCATAAATAATTTTTATCGATCAGGCAGTGATCCGGCGCTGCTGAATGTAAAAAGCGTATGGATTCAATGCTGCAGCAGATAATCATTGAAACTGCTGAATGGCGGCTGACCACTGCACGAGCTGATAGTTATTGCGATCCTGCAGCAGCAGCGCTGGCGGCAAAGCGCGATCGCGAATCACGCCGACTGCCTGGATGATGGCTGAGTTGCGGTAGAGCAACTGCCCATCTGCAGACAAGATCACCAGTCCTAAATCTGTGGCGGTTCCTGCTTCAGGAGCGGTAATAACGAACTCTGCTTGCTGATCATCGGTCACATCGACAGATTGTATCTGCAAGTTACTCGGTAAGGTAAGAACCTCGTTTTTTTCAAGCTGCTTTAGCGCTTGGAACCAGGCGGTTTCTGTAAAGTCTGACATCTGCGCTAGGGAAACAGCCGGGGCCAATAGATTGAGGCTTCCTGGTGAGAAGGCCAGGGCTGCTTGAGCGGTATCGAGGCGATCGCGGCTCGCAGCTAGAACCTCAACGCGATCGCCCTGAATCTGCAGCCCCTGAACCGTCACGGTCGCCAGATGAAACCCGTTCGTAGTTTCTAGCAGCACCTCTAGCTGAGACTGGCGGTTGAAGCTGAGCTGCTGCCAGAGCGTCTGAGACTGTAGCGGCGTCAGCGTTGCCGGACTTCGCCAGCCTGAGCGCCCATCGCTGAGAGAATTGACCTGGATGCGGTACCAGTGGTCAAAGGCAGCCGCTTGAATTTTGGCTGATGAAAACCAGCGCTGAGGTTCAACTGTATAAAGCGCAGTTAGATATCCCATCAGGTTCCAGCGAGTTACCGCTGTCGGCGACTGGGTGACGGGGGTGGCCACCGGTACCGTAGCGTCAGCAGCAGGCGGCTGGGAGAGGGTGGGACTCGTCGGCGCTGTCGGAGCAGGTTTGGGCCGTGTGGCCACTAAAAGTCGCTGAAAGCGGCTGCGGGCTTCGGCCCGGGCATCTTGACGCTGCAGCCAGCTCATCGCCGCCGAGCGATCTTGCTGGGCCGACAAAATTAGCAGTCCCCAAACCTGAATATCAGCCTGATTAGGGGACACCTGTAGCGCCGTAGTCACTCGCTTCCACAGCCGCCCAGAATCCTTTTTCAGCAGTACTTGCACCTCGTCGTAGGCCGCGGGTGACTGCTCTAACCGCTTAAAAGCGGCCTCCCAGCGACCATCAATCAGATAAGCCAAAATCTGCTGGCTCTCACTGACCCAGGTACGCTCCGCCTGCTGCTGGGTGAGCTGGCTGTGCAGCTTAATTAAGCCAAGCTGAGCTTCGGCCTCTACCGTCCAAGCATCCCTTAACTCCTGCTTGAGTGCCTGTAGCGTCTTAGCCGCAGGCGACCAAAGCCCATTTCGCGCCTGCAGCAGGGCTTTGCCATAGTCAGAAGTGATCAAAGACCCGCCTAAAGCCGGTTCAAGGAAAGAGATGGGCTGACTGCGAGCGGCGATGCTAGAAGACTGACCACCAGAAAGACGATAGGCAGCAAATCTAGGCTCTAGGCCAACACTTTGATCAACTACCAGCTCCGGCGGCGCAACGCCGTCTAGCTCTAGCCAGTAAGGCTCTTGCTGACTGGGACTACTCCAAACCACCGAAGCCCTCAGCCTGCCCTGAGCGGCATCGTACTGAATAAGCTGACCGTACAGCAGCGATACCTGTCCTCGCTGCCAGCGACCTTCTAGGGTGAGCCAGTTTTGCTGCTGGTCAGCGGCCAAAATCTTAACCGTTTGCCAGGGCAGTTGGCGACCGGAGCCAGGATGCTCCAGCACTAAACCTACCAGCGGCGCGATCGCGGTTTCTTCAGTGGGGCCAGTCACAGGCAGGCGATCCACCAGCCGCAGCCTCGCCTCATCAGCCTGACGACTAGGGCGGTAAAGCCTCAGTTCAACTAGATGAGCACAGGGAGTCTTGCAACGCGGCGAAGGCGCTAAAACAGGAAAGAGCCAGTCCCCAGTTTGATCGCCGTCCTGAAGCTGAATAATCTCTCCGACGCTGAAGCCTGCCTGCGCTAGTTCAGCCTCAATTGCTGCTAGAGTCTGGAGCTCAGCCTGTCCTAGCCCGGTGGTCTGCGGTAAATAGCGATCTAGCCAGTGAGAGGTATTGGGATTAAGAATGTAGCGAATGCCAATCCAGACGCCATTGAGGGTCAAACCAGCAGTGGCAATGAGAGCAATCAGAGCCGCTATTTGACCGACGGCCTGCCAGCGCCTAGCAGCACGCGGCGATCGCACCCAAACTTGTACCCGTCGCTGCGAGAGGGGACGCTGAAATGGAAAGAGGCTTTTTGACACTTGCTGACGCGCGAATGGTGGTTCTAAGTAGCGTCACCCTAATACTGGAGATCTGTTTAGGAGGATAACACCCGCTCATACTTTTGCGCGGCTTTTTCCCATGTGTACTCAGCTTCAATCATGGCTCTAGCATTTGCAGACAGGCGGCTACGCAACTCTTTGTCCTCAAACAGGCGCTCAATGGCGCTGACATATTCCTGAGGAGTATTGGCTCGCAGTGCCCGCAGCGGCCCCGCTGCAGCGTCCACCGTCAATCCTTCTAAACCGCGATCGCTCCCCACAACCGGCACCCCAGCCGCCATCGGTTCCAACGTCTTGTTCTTAATTCCCAGCCCGGCCCGCAGCGGCACCACGCAAACTGTCGCCCGCTGCAAAGAGTCCACCATTGACGGCACCCGCCCGGTCACTTCAACCCCTGGCAGCGTGGCTAATGCCTGCACTTTAGCCACGGGCCGCGCTCCCACCAGACTCAGCGCCGCTGCCGGGTAGCGCTGGCGGAGCAGGGGAAACACCTCCTGAGCAAAGAAACAGGCTGCATCAATATTGTGAGAGGCATCCATCGCCCCGATGAACACCAGCCGCTGGCCGCCTGGATCCTGAGAGCGATAGGGAAAAGCCGCGAGGTCAACGCCGTTGGACACAATTTCCACCTGAGCCTCCGGCACTAGCTGCAAAATCTGACGGCGATCGTCCGGCGTCGTCACCACTAAACGAGCAAATTTGCGGCAGTAGCGTCGCTCATAGCGAGCCAGCAGCGGTAGATAGAGGCGATCGCGCAGCGGCTTTTCAGTCGCCCCATGTTCCAGATGGTTGTGCACCCAGCCATAAACTGAGCTGTGAATATCGACAACGGTGCGTATTTGCTGGCGAAACTTAGGCCGCACATAAATCTCATTGACGCTATGTTCACAGACAATCACGTCGTATTTGCCTGTTGCTACAGCCCTATCCACCCAGTCCTGTACGGCAGGCACGTGGCGGTAAGCGACGCTGGGCGGCGTTGAAGTGGCTAAAAAGCGGCTAAAACGTCCCGCCTGACGGATCAAACCTGTTAGGGACTTGGCTGAGGTCGGCTGCTGAGGAGACGGCAAAATCTCTAAGTGCGTCACCCAGTCCCGCAGCGCCGCAATTTCCTCTGAGGTAACGGCCCGCTGACAGTGGGTGAGCAGCGTCACCTCATGCTTGGCCTGCAGATGCTTCAGCAGATTAAACGTTCTAGTCTCAGCCCCGCCATAGGTGGGCGGATAGGGGAACGTATTAAGCGACAACATCAAAATTTTCATGTTAGATCCTCGCAGGTAGAAACCGGAGACAGCCAGACAATCTCTCTAGCTGCTGCAGGTAGTTGGGCCTGCCGCTGACCGACCGAGTGAGCATAGGCACAGTACAGCCCTAAAGGAGCCATTACTAGCTCCACCGCTGAGCCGCTACCCGTCAGCTGCCTGAAAGCCGCCTGGGGCAGTTCTTTCACCAGCCAGCGCAAAAGCTGATGGCGAATTTCCTGACGGCTAAGCGATCGCGCCAGTTCTACGCCGTGAAGCTGATGCAGAAACTGGTTGGAGCGGCCATAGCGGTGCCACTGGCGGTAGAGTTCTGTCAGCGAGGTGCGATGGCGGTGCTGTACGATGGCGCTTTCAACAAACTGGAGCTGCCAGCTCTGGTGCTGCACCCGCCAGCACAGGTCGGCGTCGCCGCCGGTGGTCAAATAGGGACGAAACAGCCCCGCCTGCGCAAAAGCCTTGGCTCTTACTGCTAAATTTGCGGTTTGTCCGTAGGGGCAGAAGGCATGGGCTAGGGTATGGCGCTGGGACAGTAGCTGTTTGCGCTCGGCATATTGCTCTAGCCAGGTGCGGCCTGGAAAGGCTTCAACCTCACCCACGGCCAAACCCATCTGCGGATTTTGAAAGGGCTGTACCAGATTGATTAGCCACTCTGGCTGGGGGCAGCAGTCAGCGTCGGTAAAGGCTAAAATCTCGCCCCGCGCGGCCCGAATTCCCCGATTGCGGGCGGCATAAGAACTCTGAATTTCGGTTTCCTGTAGTAACCGGAGATGCCCGTTCTGAGCCTGAGCCTGAGCGGCAGCTGTCTGGATCAAATCTGCGGTGCGATCGCGGCTGGCATTGTCTACTAGCAAATACTCCACCCGATCGGGCGGATAGGTTTGCTGCAGCAGCCGGGGTAATAGCTCCGGCAAGTCACGCTCGCCGTTATACACCGGCACAATCACCGAAACTTGAGGCAGCTTCGAGGTGGGATAGCGGCAAGCATCAACGTTAGAAGACATAGTTTTTGACGGCCTCAACCCGGACAGCGTTTGAGCCTTCTCCTGATTTTCCATCGCGATCGCAGCCTAGATCAGCTTCAGGCTGTAGCTACCAATCATCCGTATTCTCTCTGAGGATACCCGTCTAGGAGCTAACAGCACCTTCAGCGATCGCTCATTTCAGCCAGAGACGGCGAAGATTCACGGTCTGAGGCAGCTGCCAGTCTGCCCTGACTAGTCAATTCGCTCTAGCTGCCACAAGATTTGGTTGCCCTCACGCCGTACCCGCGCCACCGTCCAGTTACGCCAGGCCCAGTATTCTCCTCGACTGGTGACGGCACTGGCGTTAACGTCCATGAGGTCGGCCAGTTCCGAACTGGTAATCAAATAACCCTGTTTAGCAATTTCATCAGCCATGTGAAGCGTTTCAACCACGTTGCGGAGATTAGCAACCCTAGCTTCCCGCGAGGCTGAATCCAAGCTTTCAGAAATTTGAGGGTCACTTACGTCTGTCATAGCTAAACTAGCTGCACTTGTAGGAAACAACTGTTCTGATTTTATCTCTGGTGAGAGTTTTTTGCTTTCAGCGGCAGCCAAAGGCTTGCCATTACTGGCGGCTGACCGCGATCGCTGCTGCAGAACAATGGGCTGATTGGCCGCAAAAGCGCGGGCAATCTCATCGCAGCGCTCGTTCCCTGCAATGCCTGCGTGACCTTTGACATAGCGCCAGTCTACGGGCTGTCCCAGGTGCTGCTGCGCCTGCTGGTTGAGCTGGCCAAGCTGCTGCCACAGATCGCGGTTAAGCACAGGCTTACCGGCAGCGGTTTTCCAGCCCTTTTTCTCCCAGCCGCGAATCCACTGGGTAATTCCCTTTTTGACATACTCGCTATCGGTATAAAGGGTTACGGGTTCACCAGCATCGTGCTGCACAAGAAACTCTAGCGCCGCGATCGCCGCCTGAAGTTCCATGCGGTTGTTGGTGGTTTGGCTGTCCCTGCCGCCTAGCTCATGATAGGTTTCGCTGCCGCGTCCTAGAACAACACCCCACCCTCCTGGCCCCGGATTGCCTGAGCAGGCTCCGTCTGTGTAAATCGTGTCGATTGGAAATGATTGAGACATATGGCAAACTCAAAACAATTCCTCACCCTAGATGAGGCGAGGAATAGGCAAAACCTATTAATATCATCGTCAAAAGTCAATTTGAGAAACTTTGACTGTGGCTAAAGCTATCGCACCTGCATGTGCACCGCTTCAGAGAGGGTGGGAATTTCTGCATAGCGACCCATCAAGGACTGGGCTACAGAATAAACCACTGCCGCGATCATGCCCAAGAAAATCACGTTCGACAGAGTCTGCACTAGCAGTCCTTCACCCAGAGAACCTGACAGCAGACCGAAGACTAACTGACAGACAAACAGAATAATATCCAACAGAATGGCCTGCATCGTGTTGAAACGAATAAAGTGACTGATATTCGGGTTTCTCACCACTAAGAAGAACAGCAAGAAAAAGATAATAATGCCTGCGAACGGAAAACTGTAGACTGCCAAGAAGGGAGTCAGCGGCACTAGCAGCAGTTGCACAATGGGAAAGTCTCGGAAGATGAATACTCCAAAACCAATACCGTAAATAAGCGGCAGCAGGTAGGGTAAAGCTGCAAAAATTCTGTCTGAGACGGTTGCCGTTCCACGCCAGCTCATAGAGTTAGTGGCTCCTTAATAAAGTTTAACTTTTGGGTAACTCGATTATAGGCAATCCGCCGCGAGGCGAACATCGCCCAGTTGTTAGAATCAGCAGACAACTGTGATACTGAGCTACTCGATATTAGCGACGCGGAATCCCATCTGGCACTCGTACTGTTCGGGCTGAGCTTCAGAAAGCCTCTCTACCAAACGCCCACAGCGTAACCGTCCCTGCCGCCAGCGAGGCTGCCCCATCTGATCGGCCATTAAACAGCTCTGACACACTTTCTGAGGAAGCAGGAGCTGGTCATCCATCACAATAACCAACATACGCGACACCCCCAAGTCACTTACAGGCAGGATTATGCTCTAATCCAATTGTAAATCACCCCTTAGGTGGTGTTGTAGTAGAGCATACACAGCTTAACTCCTGCCTCAACTTGTCGCCGGAGTTTGACCAGCCGGGATGAAGCCGTTCTCGTGTGCCCTCGTCCATCCAGTAAGGTTTGGAGGCGGAAACTGCTCGCCTATGAAGCATCGCCGCCTCTTCCTGCCTTCGTTTTTTGAGGTCTATCTTGCTGCCGATCCTAGGGCCAATAGAGGCTTAGTCTTTTTGACGAGAAGCTGACGCCTGCTTTCGGGTAGGCCGACTTGAGCCTTTCCGAATGGGAGCAGCCGGACTGCTAGATTCTTCCTGGTGCTCTGGCTGAGCATCTACCCGCATCCAAGCCGGACGGGTCTGGTCGTAGGCCATTTGCAACGCGGCGGCGGCAATAGTGCGCAGATCGTAGCTCTCGTTGAGCTGAGAAACGATGGGCAAGAAGGAGGCCATCCGCTCTCCGGTGATGGCTTCTTGTACCTGAGTTTGCAGCTTTTCTAAATGGCGAGCAGCAATCTCCGCTCGGGTAGGAATCTTACCGAAGCTTAGTTTTTGGCGAACGTGCCGCTCAATTTGGCGCAGCTTGTACTTCTCTAGCGGATGTACTAAAGAGATCGCAACGCCTTCTTTGCCTGCTCGCCCGGTACGGCCAATCCGGTGAACATAGTTTTCAGGGCTATCAGGCAGTTCGTAGTTGATTACGTGGGTCAAATCGTCTACGTGCAGCCCTCGTGCCGCAATGTCGGTGGCAACGACCCAGCGAACCTGGCGCTGTCGGAACCGCAGCAGTAGCCGCTCCCGCTGGGACTGAGTGAGATCGCCGTGATATTCATCGACGCTATGGCCTGCCGCCTGAAGCTGGCGGGTCAGCTCGGCTGCGGTGCGCCGGGTGCGTACGAAAATAATGGCAGAATCGGGATCTTCCATCTCTAAAATGGGACGCAGGGCGCGGGACTTGTTCCAGCCACGGGGCAGCACATAGGCGACCTGATTGATCCGAGTAGGAGCTGCTTTGGGCTGCTCAACGGTGACGGTGATGGGCGATCGCAGAAACTTAGCGGCCAGTTCCCGTACGGCAGTCTCCATCGTGGCGGAGAAAAAGGCGGTTTGGCGCTCCGAAGGCGCCTGGTTCAAAATTTTCTCAACGTCTTGAATAAAGCCCATGTTGAGCATTTCGTCGGCTTCATCCAGTACTAGCCAGTTAAGCTGGTTAAGCTGCAGCGATCCCCGCTGCAGCAGGTCTAAAACCCGCCCTGGGGTACCCACGACAATCTGGCAGCCTTTGCGCAGACGGGAAATTTGGCGATCGATAGACTGACCGCCATAGATTGCCAAAGTGTAGACCCGTCGATCTTCGCTGAAGTTGCGAATAGCCTGACAGACCTGAACGGCTAGCTCGCGCGTGGGCGTCAAAATCAGAGCCTGAACCGCTGAATTTTTGGGATCAACCTGCTCTAGAATAGGCAGCGAAAACGCAGCGGTCTTACCCGTACCGGTATGGGCCTGACCCACAACGTCCCGGCCTGCTAGCAGATGGGGAATAGCCTGAGCTTGAATCGGCGTCGGGGTCGTAAAGCCGATCTTTTCAAGTTTGTTAACTTGCGTCTCAGATAGGCCGAGGCTTGTAAAAGAAAGGGTCATTGAATCTCCTTGTGAATCGGTAATAATTTTTGAGGACAAAAGCGTTTGAGTTAGGGGACGACAGAGCCAAACAAGTCGTAGGTATCCGCTGCTTGAATTGCCACAGACGTTAGCTGCCCTAATGCCGCTGCGCCTTTGACATAAACTAGACCGTCCACATCAGGAGCAAAACGAGCCGATCGCCCGATTAGCTCACCCGTTGCGGGATTTTCTTGCTCAATGAGAACATCGACAACTTTGCCAATTTCGGCCTGATTGCGCCGAAATGAAACTTCTTGCTGAGCCAGCATCAGTCGCTGACGACGCTCATCCATCACCGCCTGGGGGATCTGGTTGGGCAAACTGTAGGCAGGCGTCCCCGCTTCTGGTGAAAAGGTAAACACACCCAC
Source organism: Sphaerothrix gracilis Ecp01 (assembly GCF_030405905.1). NCBI lineage: Bacteria > Bacillati > Cyanobacteriota > Cyanophyceae > Nodosilineales > Nodosilineaceae > Sphaerothrix > Sphaerothrix gracilis. Next base: position 168,376 of record NZ_JASATW010000010.1, on the reverse strand, counting down.
ATGGTCAAACTGATGCCGCTCTACAAACTGCAGCAGGTGCTGAAAATGGGCCTCAGTTTCTCCCGGAAAGCCAACGATGAAAGTCGTCCGCATCACCGCGTTGGGCAGGGCCGTTTTCAGTCGCTCAATCAGGGTGTCATTCACCCGTCCCTGCCAGGGACGATTCATTGCCCGCAGCATGTCTGGATGAGAGTGCTGCAGCGGCAGGTCTAAATAGGGGAGGACGTTGGGCGTTTCCTGAATAGCGGCAATCACCGCCGGAGTCAGCCCCGTGGGATAGGCATAGTGCATCCGAATCCAAGGTACGTCCACTTTGCCCAATGCCCGCAGCAGCTCAGCTAGCTTTGACTCTCCGTAGATGTCGGCCCCATAATTAGTCGTGATTTGGGAGATCAGAACAATTTCCTGAACCCCTTCTGCCGCTAGCTGCTCAGCTTCAGCCACGATAGACTCAATCGGACGCGATCGCTGATCCCCGCGCAGATGAGGAATGATGCAAAAAGCGCAGCGATAGTTACAGCCCTCAGCCACGCGCACGTAGGCCACGCCCTCTGAGGTCGTGCGATAGCGGGGTACGGTTTCGTCAGCAATGTAGGTGGGTTCTGCCGAAACAACTTTGACCCGCTCTCCAGCTTCGGCCCGCTCAATCACTTCCACGATACGGTGGTAGTCGCCTGTGCCCACGAGGGCCACGGCTTCCGGCAGTTCCTCTAGCAGATCATCCTTGAAATGCTGAGCCAAACAGCCCGTAATCACTACTTTTTTATCGGCTTCAGCTAGCTCTACTAAAGTCCGCACGGACTCTTCGCGGGCGGATTCAATAAAGCTGCAGGTATTGACAATAACGTAGTCGGCTAGCTCCTCACTTGTATCGACGCCGTAGCCCGCTTTCACTAGCAGACCTAGCATATGTTCAGTATCCACTCGATTTTTCTCACAGCCCAAGTGAGCAACCGCAATCGTCGGCTTATGACCCATAAAAGAACCAATACAATAATCGAATTCTTGATCCCAGCGCTGCCCCAAATCAGCCAATATCTGAAACAAAATCTTGGCCGAGTTTGAGACTCAGAAGCGGATAGCGCCTTGCAGAAGTGTTTGATACCCTTTGGTTCAACACTCTATTTATAAAATGCGGCAGTGTTTGCCGGCGCCTTAAGCTGCCTCGAAGCCAGTTAAAACTGCTTCACAAGCATAGAAGGCAAGACTATCCAGCCTTGGTGCTTCATCATAACATATCTAAACATTATCGCGGCGCGAGTGAACTGAATTTGTTGACTACTGGGCGGCCAAACGAAAGCTTCTGGGGATTGAGCAGTTGCAGAAATTAGAGTCTACCGTTGTTAAGGTAAATTGAGATTGAGAGAAAAAGGCGCTTTTTGCCCTTCTTCTTTGTTTATGTCATTAAGATTCAGTGCCAAGTCCGAAATTTGAAGACACCAGTGGACTTAAACCAGATTTTTTATACTCCCAACCCAATCATTGGCGTCGTTCACCTTTTGCCGCTGCCAACCTCGGCGCGCTGGCAGGGAAATTTGCAGACCGTCATTGCTCGCGCTGAGCAGGAGGCAACTGCTCTGGCCTCCGGCGGGGTTGATGGCTTAGTCATCGAGAATTTCTTTGATGCTCCTTTTACAAAAGAGCAGGTTGATCCCGCCATTGTCAGCGCCATGAGCCTGATTGTGCAACGGCTGATGCAAATTGTGGCCCTACCTGTGGGAATCAACGTGCTGCGCAACGATGCCCGCAGCGCGCTGGCGATCGCTACCTGTGTTGAAGCAGCCTTTATTCGGGTCAATGTTTTGACCGGGGTAATGGCCACCGACCAGGGACTGATCGAAGGACAGGCCCATCAGATCATGCGCTACCGGCGAGAGCTGGGGAGCGATGTCAAGATTTTAGCTGACGTTCTCGTAAAACATGCCCGGCCACTGGGGTCGCCAAATTTGACCACGGCTGTGCAAGAAACGATTGAGCGAGGGCTAGCCGATGGCGTAATTTTATCGGGCTGGGCCACGGGCAGTCCGCCCAGCCTCGAAGACTTAGAACTCGCTAAAGCGGCGGCGGGTGATACGCCCGTCCTGATTGGCAGCGGGGCTGACTGGGAGAATATTCCCAAGCTGATGCAGGCCGCAGACGGCGTGATTGTTTCGAGTTCTCTGAAGCGCCACGGCAAAATTGATCAGCCGATCGATCCAATTCGGGTGAGTCAGTTTGTGGAAGCTACTCACCGCAGCATTGCCATGAAGCAGGAGACGAATACGCTATCGGCTGTGCCAATTGGTTCTGAGCTTTAGCAGGTGGGAGAGTTTGCTAATCTTTGGAGAACTGGCAAAACCCTATTTTTCCGGCCTAAACTGGTTAAGGCAGAATAGAAACAGTCAATATAGAGTGCTACTTTGATGGCTCAGGGTTCAATTGAATTTGCTCCCGCAGATTCAAGCCGCTGCCGCCGTTTCAGACTGAAATTTATCGGATAGGACGCTAAATTTTTTAGGTGATTTTGATATGAGACGCCGCCGTCAGGAAGATCGCTGGATACACCGCTGGGCTAGACCCCTAATCGCTACGATCGCCGCGATTGGCGCTACGGGAACAGCCTATTTAACCGTCGTTAAATTTATGGGCGGCGAGGCAGCCTGCCCGACCGCAGGCTGCGATCGCGTTCTCTCTAGTCCCTACGCAGAGATTTTCGGCCTGCCGCTGACGCTTTTTGGCTTTGCCGCCTACTTGAGCATGGCGATTCTGGCGATCGCGCCTTTGGTCATCAATCCAGAGTCGAATAAGGAACTCCGGCAAAAAGTCCATGACTGGACTCGCTTCTTGCTTTTTGTCGGTGCTGTCGGCATGGTAATTTTCAGCGGCTACCTGATGTACCTGCTGGCCTTTGAAATTAAAGCCTTGTGTCTGTACTGCCTCACCTCTGCCGTATTTACGGTTTTGATGCTAGGACTGACGCTGTTGGGGCACCGCTGGGAAGATACCGGGCAGCTCATGTTTACCGGGCTAATTGTGGCGGTAGTGGCCTTGGTCGGAACCCTGGGAGTTTATGCACCCGTCAACGGTGGCGGCACTACGGCTTCTGCAGCCGGAGAAGCAGGCCCCGCTGTCACCACCACTTCTGGCGAGGCAGAGCTAGGCTTAGCCCGTCACCTGACGGCGATTGGAGCCAAGAAATACGGTGCCTGGTGGTGCCCGCACTGTCACGACCAAAAGCAGCTCTTTGGTAAAGAGGCAGCCGCAGAAATTCCCTATGTTGAGTGCGATCCCCAAGGGGTGAATCCCCAAACTGATCTTTGCCAGTCAGTTTCGCAGATCCAAGGATTTCCCACCTGGGAAATCAACGGTGAGTTCTATTCGGGTACTCAGAGTCTAGAAACGCTGGCCGATGCCTCCGGCTATGAAGGCCCTCGGGACTTCAGAAACCAGAGATAGCGGTTCTAGGCTGTGACTGATATCTGCGTGGCTGTGATCTTGATTACGCTAAACTTTCTGGCTGATCACGGGAATGCTTTTCCATCTGAGGCATAACTGGGGGAGATTCCTCTAGCGGCAGCTTTCATGGCAAAACTTCACAGCCTGCGCTTTACAACCATCCTTCATGCGATCGCCTTTACTGCCATCTTCTACTTTCTTTCTAGCTATCTACAGACTGACTTTTTTGAGCTAGGCGAGCCGCTGACGTCAGACCTACAGACTCTGGAGTGGCCTTTGCCCTAAGCCGGTAAATCAGGCGCTATCGGCTCAGAGCGCCAATAGCGATCGCCTTGAACCAGCGTATGTGCTTGCCAGTCTGGGGCTGCCTGCGGAAAGTCACAGCGATAGTGACCGCCCCGGCTTTCAGTCCGAAAAGCGGCGCTGCGCAGAATTAGCCAGGCAATATCTAGCAGATTACGCAGTTCGCCCCACTGCCGCAAAAGCTGCCCCGCTTCGGCTGAGAGCTTGAGGCCCTCGCCCGGCTGGAGCTGGGCCATGAAGTGACTTAGCTCGGAATGGATAAGCTGCTGGCGCCAGTCTTGCACCTGGGCGATCGCCGCCGCTAGGGTTTCCTGCTCGCGCGAAATTCCGGCGCTTTGCCAAATGAGGGCGGGCAGAGCCTGACGCCAGTGCTGTAGCTGTTCGGCCTGGGCCTGAAAATGCTGAGGCAATTTTTGATAGCTGGGCTGGGGGCGATCGCCTAGCTGGCTTGGTAGCTGGAGGTTTCGGAGCTGCGCCCCAAAGACAAGGCATTCCAGTAAAGAGTTACTGGCAAGGCGATTGGCCCCGTGAACCCCCGTGCTGGCATTTTCTCCCACCGCATAGAGACCAGTCAAAGTCGTGCGGCTATCCAGGTGAGTAAAGATGCCCCCCATCCAGTAGTGGGCCGCTGGGGAAACCGGAACTGGCTGCTCAAACACGTTGATATCCCAGTGCTGGCAGACCTGAATGATGTTGGGAAAACGATGGCGAATACGCTCAGCCTCAATCGGTCGTAGATCTAGCCAAACCACTGCTTCTGCTGGCTGCGCTTCGGTTTGCTGCAGATGACTAAAAATGGCGCGACTGACCACGTCGCGCGGGGCTAGTTCCCCTTTGGGATGATAGTCAAAAGCAAAGCGATGACCTGTTTTATCGACTAAATGCGCCCCTTCTCCTCGTACGGCTTCGCTGATCAGGAATCGAGGTGCTCCGGCTTTGGTCAGCGCCGTCGGATGAAACTGGACAAACTCCAGATCCCGCAGCAGCGCCGCCGCCCGCCACGCCATTGCTACGCCATCGCCGGTACTGGCTGAGGGATTAGTGGTTTGGGCAAATACCTGGCCGCCGCCCCCGGTTGCTAAGACCACAGCCCGGGCGGCAATCCAGCACACCTGGTCCTGCAGCAAAACGCTGACGCCCCGGCATGTACCGCTTTCAGTCCACAGGTCTAAGACAAAAGTTTCTGAAAAAATTTGAATGTTAGGCCGCTTAATCACCTGCTCAGTCAGCGTCGAGACTACAGCCCGGCCTGTAGTGTCGGCAGCGTGGAGGACGCGGTGCCGGGAATGGGCTGCCTCTAAGGTCAGCGCTGGCCGACCCTCTTTCATATCAAAGGCGACCCCCATCTGCAGGAGTGCCTGAATACAGTCAGCCGCTTCGGCCACTAGCAAATTGACCGCGGCTAGATCGCACAGTCCAGCGCCTGCTCGCAGCGTATCTTGAACATGAAGCGTAGGCGAATCCTCGGGAGCGATCGCGGCAGCAATGCCTCCCTGCGCCCAATCACTAGCCGACAGGGACAACGTATCTTTGGTAATCAAGCCGACCTTGTAGTGGGCTGGCAGACACAGCGATGCATAGAGTCCCGCGGCCCCACCACCAACGACCAGCACATCAAACTCATCTATACATAACGAATTAGCAGAATCGTAAGACAAGAAACGCTCCTCAGGGTAGGTCAGATGGCATGGCTGCCTTTGATTTAACCTACTCCATAAAGAGCGTTCTGGCTGGAGATTTTAGAGACGAATCAGTTTAGACGGCGGCTCTGTTACTTGTAAACGCCGTTATTGAAGCGATCGGCACCTTCCACTAGAGCCGGATCTGGGGGCGTCACGGTGAAGTTGTCTAGGTTAGCTTTAAGCCGATCAATTTCGCGATCGCTAAGTCCCGGCATATCCAGCACGTCTTCAACCGTATCAAAAGGCGAATTGGCTAAAATTTTGCGGGCAATTGTGGGATACAGGCCCGGATACTTAGTAAATGCAGTGATATTGGCATTATTAAGATCGATTTTGGAGCCATATTCAGTCCGCAGCTTATCGTCTACTGCATTGCGCGGATTGCCCTTAACGGCATCTCGAAAGATTTGAGCTAACAGCGGTGCTGGAGCAGAAACTGTCGCATTAAACTCAGCAGCCAAAGCCGCTTGGGTTGTGCCCAAGCCCATCCAGCCGCTTACTAAAATACCCAGTGCCATCAGCACGCCTAATAGTCGTTTCATCAACCCATTCCTCTCGTCAAATTAAACGAAGATTTATACACAGCATCTATTAGAGACTACCATTTTCGCTGTCACAGATGGGCTTCGATTAAATTCGATTAAAACAGGAGCTGCGAGCCTGTCTGCAACAGAACCAGCCGAGCGCAGCTATTGACAGTTCTTATGAGAGAGCCTGACTGTGCAGCTTCAAGAATCTATCTAAATCGGAGAACGTCCCAGCATGGGTTTGAATCGGATCGTCGTATCCCTTCATGCTGACCGTGTAGCGCTTAAAAACCTGTTCGTTGGCGCTGCTGCCAGAGAGGTATTCGTAGGTTGTTTCTCCCAAAGCAATGTCAAGACCTAGCTGCTTAGTGGAAGATTCAAACCGAAAAGCGGCATTGACCGTATCGCCTAGCGCCGTATAGTCAGGGCGGTCACCCGTTCCCGTATTGCCCACCATTGCATAACCCGTGTTTAAACCTGCCCCAATTCGAATGGGAAAAGGGAGCGGATAGCGCTCATGCAGATGGCTAGTCATTTTATGGAGGGCGCTAATAGCACGGGCAATTTGCAGCATTTCTTCTGAATCAACGCCCTGAGTGCCATGAATCCAAACGGCCATGACCGCATCACCAATGTATTTATCTACCCAGCTACCGTACTCGCCGATAATTTCCCCCGCACAGCGAAACCAGGTGCCAATCACTTCTGAAAGCACTTTTTCGTCAAGCTGCCGCGTCATGATCGTAAAGTCACGGATGTCTACGACCATAACTGAGATCAGGCGGCGAACGTGCAGCGTGGCTGTAGCCGTGAAGTCTTGAGAGTCTAAGCTATTGATGCCAGAAGTCGGCTGGGGTTCTACGGCAGGACAGAAAAATTTTAGCTCGGTTTGGCCGAAAGTTAGCGAATCCCCGTTGTGTAGAGTCACAGGGACGCTGACTCGTCGCCCATTGACGAAAGACCCATTCCGGCTGCCTAAATCGATCAGGTAGAACTCTCCTGTTTCCATGCACTGCAGCATGGCATGGTTACGAGAAATCCAGCGATCGGGGAGCACAAAGTTATTGTCATCGCTGCGGCCAATCGTCCAACAGTTACTACCAATCAAAGACAGGTGACGACTACCTGACTCGGTTTGTAACACCAGATAAGGACCAGGTTGTGTAGTCACCACGGGCTTGGAACTATTCATCGACTGCTGGAGAGGGCTACTTAGATCGATAATGCACTCTCACATCCTTTAATGAAAGCTAGGGCAATCATACTCTCTTAAGCATTGAATTTCTGCACCTATTATGCCAAAGAAACTTGTGAAAGTTACTGAGCATTATTGCTAGCTTAAATCTAATCGAATCCTGAGCCTTTTCAAAGTTGCTGAGCAGTCTTCTTCATCATCCTTTCGCATTTAGCCTGCATGAAGCAAAGCCCCACAGGACAAACGACAGCAGACCTATGCGATCGCGGCTACCAGCAAAAATAGGCTATCCACAATAATAGTGCTGAAGACAGCGCCGCCAAAGGCCCACCAGTGAATACTGCGGCTGGTGGCTAAAGGCAGACAGCCACAAACAACCAGCACACACAAAAGCAGTAAGGCATGGCCGAGTCCACCACTGCTCTGCAGCTGTACCAGCGCCCTATGCAGAATGTCAGCCGCCTGATCGGAGGGTAGCTGCATGAGCTGACGCCAATAGGGAATTAAATTAGTCCAATAAAAATAAAGATCTGTCAGCGCTGTGCCGAAGAGAGATCCCAAATAAAAATAGCTGCCAACCAAGCCGCGTCCAGCCAGCAAACAAGCAATGACAATGGGCAGGCCAATCGCTTCAATGGGTAAATGAATTAGGGGTTCCCAGCGAAACCAGCCCCAATAAATAGATCCTGCTAGCCAAGTCCAGGTGAAACCGACCAGCAAATCACCCCACGGCCTAGCGTAAGACAGCTTGCTCATCGCTAAGCTCAACCCGGCAAAGAACCAGCCGCCAGAAAGCAGCAGGCTCAGCCAGGGCAGCGATCGCACCAACGGTGCCTGAAAGAAAACCGGCACTACAACTAAAAATATCGCCGCTGCCAAAACCTGCCAGCGCTGCGGAATTTTGATGAGCCGCTGCAGGAAAGGGGAGGCTGTCGTCAGCGGGCGATAAGACGTTGAAGTGCTGTAGTAAGACAAAAGCTTTCCTGAGAAAAAATTAACTATTTTTAACAATAACACACTTTTATCCCCTGGGGGGGGATACGGAAGCGTTCATAATCATAGTTTAATTTTTCAGATTCAGCTACAGGCTGGCGGCTTATCTCATCCGGTTACTTTGCTAGAAGTTCAAAAACTTTTATTTATCTGGCAAACATAGAAGCAGCGGCAGCGACGCGGTTCAGTCAGTTTGCGATAATGTCGATGACATTTTGACAGATGGCCCTTTATTAGCAGTTGCCAGTTATTTATGGATCAGCTATTCCTTGAATTGATGTCTGGCCTTGATTGCCTGCCAATGGCGCAGGCAGTGCCATCTCAGGAGCTAGGACAGCTCAACTTTTGGCAGGCGATTGTGGTGGGTATTGTGCAGGGACTGACGGAATTTCTGCCCATCAGCAGTACGGCCCACGTCAAGATTGTGCCGGTGGCTTTGGGCTGGGGCGATCCGGGGATCGCGTTTACGGCGGTGGTTCAGTTGGGCAGCATCGGCGCTATTTTGGGCTATTTTTGGGCAGATGTGCGCCAGGTCTGTGTTGGGACGGTGCAGGCGCTCAATAAGGGCGACTATCAAAGCAGTGATTTACGGATGGGGGTGGGGATCCTGCTAGGGACTCTGCCGCTGGTATTGCTGGGCCTGTTGGTTAAGCTGTTTTTTGCGGCAGAGTACGACGCTTTTGGTCGCAGCTCATTGACCATTGCAATTACCTCAATCGGTTTGGCCCTGCTATTGGGACTGGCGGAAGCGGTTGGCAAACGGCAGCGGGGTTATGAAGCAGTTGGCCTCTGGGACGGCATTCTGGTGGGGCTGGCTCAGGCGCTGGCCTTGATTCCGGGTGTTTCCCGTTCTGGCTCTACGATTACCGCCGGATTGTTCATTGGGCTTGATCGGCCAACAGCAGCTCGCTTTTCGCTGCTGTTGGGTATTCCGGCGATTCTAATTTCAGGGCTGGTGGAAGCGACCGATCTGCTAGAAGTTGAGGCGGGAGATGTGGGCTTACTGGCGATCGCGGCGGGCGTGATTGCTTCAGCCATCTCCTCTTACCTAGCGATTTACTGGCTGATTCGCTTTTTGCGTGACCATACAACCTGGGTGTTTGTGTTCTACCGCATTGGCTTTGGTCTGGCAATCTTGTGGGCGATCGCCACTGGGCGAATGCCGAATATTTGAGAAATGATTCATCATGGGATTGGCGTCATTGCGTATCTCTTGTGAGCAAGTCTGCGATTCAGCCAGCGACCATTACCCGCGTGCTGCCCGGATCAATTGCGGCGGAAATTGGCTTTGAACCGGGCGATCGCCTGGTTTCGATTAACGGTCAGTCACCCCGCGACCTGATTGACTATCAGTTTCTCTGTGCTGACGAAGTACTGGAGTTGGCGGTGCTAGACGCGGCCGGTAAGCTGCACCAGGTTGAAATTGAAAAAGACTTTGATCAGGCTTTAGGTCTGGAATTTGAATCGGCCCTGTTTGACGGGCTAATTCAGTGCAATAATCGCTGCCCCTTCTGCTTTATTGACCAGCAGCCGCCCGGCAAGCGACAGACCCTTTATCTCAAAGATGACGACTATCGCCTCAGCTTTCTCTACGGCAGCTATCTCACCCTGACCAACTTACCGCCTGCCGAATGGGAACGCATTGCCCAAATGCGGCTTTCGCCGCTGTATGTCTCAGTTCACGCCACGGAACCAGCGATCCGCAGCCACTTACTCAAAAATCCGCGAGCCGGGCAGCTTTTGCAGCAGCTCCAGTGGTTTCAGGAACATCGGCTGCAAATTCATGCTCAGGTAGTGGTGTGCCCCGGCATCAATGATGGAGTTCATTTAGAGCGCACCCTGAGAGATTTGGCCCGCTTCCATACCGGGGAGATTCCAGCTGTGGCCTCGGTGGCGGTGGTGCCGGTGGGCTTGACTCGGTTTCGGCCTGACGCCGATGAGCTGGTGCCGGTGTCTACCGCGAAGGCCCGTGAGGTGATTGCGCAGGTGCAGGCTTTGCAGCAGGAGTTCGAGCAGCGCTTTGGCTCTATATTTGCTTGGCTAGCCGATGAATGGTTTTTAATTGCGCGGCAGCCCCTACCCCCAGAATCTCATTACGAAGACTATCCCCAAATTGGCAACGGGGTGGGGTCGATTCGTCAGTTTCTCAGACAGTTTGAGGACTGCGCTCAGACCCTGCTGCCGCCGAGGGTGCAGCCTCGCAGACACTTAACCTGGGTGGTTGGCAATGCTGTAGAGGCGGCCTTTGACCCTGTTGTCAATCGGCTAAACCAGGTGGAAGGGCTGACGGTAGATTTAGCGGCGATCGCCAGCGACTACTGGGGTCAGGCAATCACCGTCACGGGTTTATTAACCGGTCAGGACTTGCTGGCGAATCTGGCAGAACGGGACTTAGGCGATGGCTTGCTGCTGCCGACGCTGATGCTCAAGCAGGGCGATCAGAAACTTCCTGCAGATAGCTACTTCTTAGATGATATGAGTGTGGCAGAATTGGAGCGGCAGCTAGGCCGCAAAATTTGGCTGGTAGAAGATATTCCAGCTTTGATCAGCGCCTGCATTCAATCTGAGCGACCTGCTTCCCTGGAAACCGCCGATTTAACCCAGCGTTAGCTCTAGGTTCCAGTATTCTAGAGTTGCTGTAGGCTGGGCCTAAGCCCACCTCTCCATACAGCGCTTTTGGCAGAATCCCTAATTTTGTAAGCAAGTTTGTATGCGCATACTTTATCTCTACCGAGTTGCTTCAGTCTGTTTGAGCGTGGGAACTGTGATCAGCCTGTCTCCCAGTACAGCTACGGCAATTGACGAGACGACTCATACAACCGCCGGAGCTAACTCAGTAGCGATCGAGCCGCTGAATCCTGCCACCGCAGCGAATGCTGTGCTGACAGAGAAGGCAGCGATCGCTGCCAGCAAAAATCAGGCATCTACTCCAGAGGCTTCTAGGCTATTACCTGAGTCACCGCCGCTCTCAGAGGGAACACAGCCGCGACCAGCCGCCTCAGTGATGGCGCAGAGTGAACCTGAGTTTTCATCTCCGGCGGCAGTAGCTGATATCGCCGCGAACCAGTTACCTTCTCCGGCGGCAGCTCAGCCAGACTCCGCCGATTCCAGTTTCTCAACAATTCCCCAAACAGCGGCTCTACCAGCCCCAACTGACGAAAATACGACAACCGTAGACGCAGACGAGGCGGCGCCAGCAGCGGTGACTTCGGCTGTAGACCCTGACAGCCACAGCGCCCCCACAGTGGCCCAGAATCTTCCAGAGCTTGAGCCTGTGCCGTCTGAGCCAATCGACGGCGAGATTGAGCCAGAAATTGTGCCAATTGAAGGTGATTTGCTACCGGATGAGCCATCTATAGCCGAGCCGGGTGAAGCGCCTGAAGCCCTCTATGCCGATCCCAATCCGCTGCTGTATCCCACTCAAACCGACGAGGTTGAGATTATTGGCACCCAGCCAATCACCCTAGATCAGGCTATTGAACTGGCTTACCGAAATAACGAAGATCTGCAAATCGCCCTTTTAGAGCTAGAGCGAAGTCAGGCAGCGCTGCGGGAAGCACAAGCAGCTCTTTATCCAACAGTGAGTGCCAGCGGCGATATCACCTCGCGTCAGGCCACAACAACTTCTTTAGGCTCCACAGGTACCACAGGTGGGGTCATTGGAGGAGGTCAATTTTCTACCGACGAGGAACTGCAAACCACAGTCAGTGGCAACCTAGATGTCAACTACAATCTCTACACGTCAGGACGCCGCGCCGCCAACATTCGTGCAGCAGAACAACAACTGCGCTTTAATCAGCTAGAAGTTGAGCGCCGCCGGGCCGAGCTGCGGCTAAATACTGCTACTGACTACTACGACTTGCAAGAAGCTGATGAGCAAATTCGGATTAATCGCTCGTTTCTAGAAGAAACCCAGCGCAACCTGCAGGATACTCAGCTACGGGAGGAAGTCGGAGTCGGCACTCGCTTCGATGTGCTGCGAGCTGAGGTACAGGCGGCCAATGCTCGCCAAAATTTGATCCAGTCGCTCAGTCAAAAAGAAATTGCTCAGCGTCAGCTAGCTAGACGACTCAATCTGCCGCCTGTGCTAGAAGTTGACTCGGTTCCCCCAGAGCTAGCGAATGTCTGGCCTTTGTCTCTAGAAGAGAGCATTATTCTAGCCTTTCGCAATCGAGCTGAGCTAGAGCAGCAGCTTGCGCAGCGCGAAATTAGCGAGCAGCAACGCCGCATTGCCCTCTCTCAGCTAGGGCCTCAGGTCAGCTTGTTTGCCAACTACAACCTGCGTAATACCCTAGACGAGGGCGAAGGCTTTGATGATACCTACTCCCTGGGAGCAAGAGTCAGCATTGACTTGTATGAAGGAGGGCAGGCCGTGGCTCAGGCAGCTCAGCGGCAGCGAGACATTGAAATTGCGGAAACTCGCTTTTCAGAAACCCGCAATTTAATTCGCTTTCAGGTGGAGCAGGCATACTTCACTCTAGAAGCCAATCTGTCTAATATTCGTACGGCTGAGCTGGCTGTGGAGCAGGCGGAAGAAGCCCTTGAGTTAGCTCAGCTACGCTTTAACGCTGGGGTAGGAACCCAGCTTGACGTACTCAGTGCGCAGTCAGAGCTAACTGAAGCCAGAGCTAACTTAGTGACAGCCGTTTTGGGCTACAACCGGGCTTTGGCTTCTATAGAGCGGGCTGTAACCAACTTATCGGAATCAGCCAGCCCGGATGAGCTGTTTTAGAATCGACTTTTAGAAAGACGCTAAACCGCCCGTGAAACGGCCTGGAACTCTCTCAAAGTTAGCTACGAAGAGGGCGGCGATGGTCAATGACACAAAAAGCCGGAAGGGGGGAACAACGCCAGGAGATAATCCCACACGTACCAGGTCTCAGGCTTAGAAGCTTCTGGGGCTGAACTGACTACCTGGGGTTCAGCCGTTTAACCCTGGGTCGGCAGCAGGTGGGGCGATCGCTGCTTTATTCTGTATCTTTAAGATTGGCGAGGGTTTCTGCATCGCACAGACGAGCGATCGCCTGTTCTGCTGAGATTAGCCGCTTGAGTACCACCTGTCCAATCGATTGATGATGATTGGCGTCAGTGGGTCTAACTTCTACCATTAGTACAGCTTCTTCCACCTGATAGAGCCACAATTTTTCTTGTTGCTCTTCAATAAAGAGCGCCAAGCGTTGAATGTGGGGCCGGCGCTGCCAGGCAAGCTCATCCCACAGACCGCCGAACTCCCAAACTCTTGCGACTCTCCAGCCGTCTGATAGAAAAAAATACTTCACAGAGCTGCATAATATTTCAACCTATGAAATTATCCACTGTCTTGACTGATTTAACAGGACAACGGACTTTTTCTTATTTTTGAAATAAATTTCTGAGAAAAGATAGGGATGTGCCCTGAAGCACATCCCTTAGCAGAGGCTGAAAGAACATAATTAAAGCCGTTAGGCTCTTGAGGGCTAGCCAATCCGCAGCAGCTCAACGTCAAAAAGCAGGGTGGAATTGGGCGGAATAACGCCGCCAGCGCCCCGGCTGCCATAGCCTAGCTCAGGCGGAATAATGAGCTGACGCCGACCGCCAACATGCATGTCCATCACGCCTTCGTCCCAGCCTTTGATCACCTGTCCCACGCCAATGGTGAAGCTGAAAGGCCGATTGCGATCGCGGGAGCTGTCAAATTTAGTCCCGTCTTCTAAGGTGCCCGTGTAATGAACCGTCACTCGCTGGCCCGGCTGGGGCGAAGCGCCCGTACCTTCAACCAGTTCAACGTACTTTAAGCCGGATTCCGTGGTGACAACGTCGTCGTTGGTGGGAGCAGTCTCTTCTGAAGGCATATTGAGGGTTAAATCGTCGGCAGATTGAGCAAGTCTAGTCTCTTCGGGCTGAGCAATGGCGGGGGAGCTGGCTTGGAGATTGGCGGCGATCGCCTCACTGCGGCCAGAGGTAACCTGGGCCGTAATCAGCACCACACAGCAAACCACCAGAACACCAAAGCTAATTAAGATTTCTCGCACAGCTTTTTTCCTAAATAGCAACGATTTGAGCATACTATTTCCATAGCTGATTTTCGATTTCTCTCAGCTTACGCTCCAAGCGATCCAACCGGCCCCGCAGCTCATCCATTTCTGACTGCTGCGGTACGCCTAAATCCTGCATGGCATTGCGCAGCTGCCTTTGCATCTGCTCTTCAAACTTGCCCTGCTCGGTATTAAGCTGCCCCATCAGGTCATCTACAAACCGTCGGGCCTGATCAGAATTGAGCCGACCATCTCGGACCCACTCATCGGTAACTTCTTTGAGCTTTTCGGCCACGAGAGAGGTCGTGCCCACGCCGATCATAATTAGCTGCCTAAGCAGATTGTTGGTGTCCATCCTGTTTTCCCGCTGCGAACTTAGAAGCGCCTGTGGCCGATGCTCAGACCCAGCCTACCGCTTTATTCTGACAAAAGATGGAGCAGCCCGCAGAAATTTATAGGCGCGGAAGTCCGAACCTGCCGCGCCTGCTAGTAAATGCTATGGCCCAATCGCAGCTATCGGCGGCGATCGCCTCGCCGCTTGCCCACTACCGGGTCTGCTGCGTCGGCAGAGCGCCCGGTCGAGCCGTGATTGTAACTTCGCGGCCACCCCGGCGGATATTCAAGCGGAGGTCATCTCCAACCTGCACGGCAGATACCTGCTTTTGAACAGCCTCGGAATCGACGACCCCTTCACCGTTCACCCGGCGAATCACATCGCCAGCCCGTAGTCCGGCTCTAGCAGCAGGTGAATCTGGCACAACGCTGACAATCAGAATACCTGTCTCCTCGTCAACGCTAAAGCCGACATTAGGATTAGCGTCAATTTCGGCCTTGGTTTCTGGATTTAAGGTGACCATCTGAATCCCCAGGTAAGGATGCTCTACTTTGCCATTGGCAATCAGTTGATCCGCAATCTCCTTAGCAGTGTTGATGGGTACGGCAAAACCAATCCCCTGCGCCCCTTGAATAATGGCGGTGTTTACGCCAATCACTTGACCTTGCTCATCTAGCAGCGGGCCGCCGGAGTTGCCGGGGTTGATGGCCGTATCAGTCTGGATAAAGTCTACGCGCTTGTCTGAAATGCCGACGTCGCCGCTAGAGCGTCCGGTAGCACTGATAATACCGGCGGTAACGGTATTGTCCAGGCCGAGGGGATTGCCAATGGCGATCGCCCACTGTCCCGGTCTAATTTGGTCAGAATCGGCAAGCTGCACCGTGGGTAGATCGGCCCCTTCGACGCGAATCACGGCAATGTCTGTCACCGGATCGCTACCTAAAACTTCTCCGGCCAAAGAGCGTCCGTCTTTGAGCGTTACCTGCACCTTGTCCGCGCCGTCAACCACGTGGGCGTTAGTCAGCACGTGTCCCTGATTATCCAGGATAAAGCCGGAACCAACGCCGCGCTGAATCCGCTCGGAGGGCTGCATGGGAATTTGATCACCGAAGAAACGGCGCAAGAAAGGATCGTTAAAGGCTTCCGGCACTTCTTGTCGCACAGTTCGGGAAGCATTGATCCGCACCACGGCAGGCCCGGCAGCATCGACTACCTGACTGACAAAGTTACCTCCGCTGCTAGAACCCCCTGGAATAGCCTGAGCAACGGCGGCAGATTCAGTTGAGGTGATGGCTGTTTGAGCAACGGCCTGCTGGTTTAGAGGCGACTGCGGACTCCAGGCAAAGTAGCCTCCCGTAGCGGCCAGTCCTGCACCCAGCAGAACACAGGAACTGCGGGATAGCCATTGTTGCCAGCCGGACTGAACTGTTTGAGAAGAATTGTCTAACTGCATTCTATTATTCACCTCTATCTGCGATAAGCTGTCTGGTTTTTCTAATCACTTTGCTTATAGTCCTTACTCTAATGAGCGGATATGGCGGCCATGTGGAGCTAGTGTGAAAATACTGCAACGGGGAAAATCTATGAGAGGATCAGCTACAGCAGCAAGCGATCGCAGCAGATATGGTAATTGAGTGGCTTAAATTTCGCGTCCCGGCGGAGCAGCGGGAAAAGTACGTGCAGATCGATGCCGAAATTTGGAATTCAGCTTTAGAAAAATATGATGGCTTTATGGGCAAGGAAGTTTGGATCTCGCCAGACGATACCTCTGAGCTGATCTTGGTGATCCGCTGGGCCAGCCGAGAGCAGTGGAAAGCAATTGATCAAGTTGGGCTAGACAAGATTACCCGCGCATTTGATCAGGCTCTGGGCTTTGAATACGAGATGCTGGAGTCTAAAGAGTATCAGGTGCGTCGCTTTCTCAGTAGCTGAAAGCGGTAAGGTCTAAAATCTCGCTAGGATAGCAGTACGCCTACTCTGAAGTTACTATGCCAGCCTGTCCTCGCTGCCAGCAGCCTGTTCAAGCTAATGATTTGCAATGTCCACGCTGTAGGCTAAAGCTGAAAGCTTACGGTCATCCGGGCATTGAACTTTACAGAGCGGAGGAAGGTACTTATTTATGCTCGGACTGTGTTTATGACGCAGACGATACCTGCAACTTTCCTCAACGTCCGTTTGCCCAGTCCTGTACCCTCTATCAGTCCAAGGCGGCTCCTGTGGCAGACTCTGTCACCCAGCCTGCTGTCTTCCCCAATCGAGCCTGGTTAAGACGTAACTTACCCTGGCTGACCCTGGTGGGATTGTTGCTTATTAGCCTGCTGATTGCAATATAGGGGAGGTTGACTGGGCCCCTTCTGAACTGCTGGTAGCGGCTGTTCCCTCGTTTTCGATCGCAGCGGTATACAGGTTGAGGTCAAACCAGAAAGTGGTGCCTGTTCCCACTTCGCTGACCAGATTGACGCGGCTGCTGTGCTTTTCCACAATGTTTTTGACAATGGACAGCCCTAAACCCGTCCCCTCCAAGGTGTGAACCCGGTTTTCTACTCTAAAAAAGCGATCGAAAATAGCGGCCTGATCCTCAGGAGCAATACCAATGCCCGTATCGGCAATTTCAATGCGCACGGCGCTGACGGTATTGTGTGCAGCTGGCTGCGGCGATCGATAGGCTCGAATCATAATCTGGCCGCCCGCCGTAGTAAATTTCAAAGCGTTACCGACGAGGTTGACTAAAACCTGAAGCAGTAAGTCATAGTTGCTTAATACCAAGGGCAAGTTAGTCTCAATATCAGACAGCAGTTCAATCTGCTTATCGCGGGCATTAAGCTGATAGGTGCGCAGGGTCTGTTCAATCGGCTGCGTCACGTCCACGCCGCTGAGCTGATAGCGACGATTCGACTCTAAGCGCGATAGGTCAAGCACGTCGTTGACCAAGCGGGTGAGGCGATCGGTTTCGTGATTGGCGGTTTCTAAAAATTCGCGGCGTTCTGGCTCGCTGAGATCTTCGCCGTATTCGTGCAGCGTTTCAATAAACGACTTGATGTTGAATAGCGGCGTTCTCAGCTCGTGGGAAACATTGCTGATGAACTGGCTTTTAGCTTCGTTTAGAGCCACTTCGCGGGTAATGTCTTGAACGGTTATGGCAATGCCTTTGACATTTTCCCTGGCCTGATCGAGCACTGTGTTGAGCAAAATTCGCACGGTGCGACTAGAAGGCTCTGGCAAAATCAGGCGAAATTCCATCACCTCAGCGTCTCCCGCAGCCGCTTCGTAAAGGGGACGGGTGAGCTGAATAGCGACAGAACTGGGCAAATGCTCTAGAACAGTCTCCGTCTCTAGGAATCTATTTTCCCAACCAAAAAGACGCCGGGCGGCAGGATTGACCAAAACAATCCGCATTTCTGTGTCTAGCAGAATAGCCCCGTCAGCAATGGTTGAAACCAGAGTTTCCAGCTTGGCTTTTTCTGCCGTCAGTTCTTCAATATTTTGTTCTTCATAGCGCTCTAGGCGCTCGGCCATGTCGTTAAAGCTGTGAATCAGCTCGCCTAGCTCTCCGCCCAAAGGAAGATCAATTCGCTGCTGAAAGTTACCGGCGGCAATGTTTTTAACGCCGACCAGGAGTTCTTTGATGGGCTGGGTAATGGTGAGGGCATTGAAAACCGCGCCTAAGATGACCATTACCCAGATGGAGACAAAGACGGCGACGGTAACGTCGCGGGTGAGATGGGAGGAGGTGACAACCGTGGGATTGGGGTTGATACCCAAGGCAAGGACACCGAGATATTCGCCTTCATAGTTGAGGGGTACAAAGACATCGGTGACTTCGCCCAAGGGCGTGATGTGCTGTCGTACTAGCGGCAGATCAGCGCTGCGAACGTAGTTTTCCGGGAGCTGCATCCGCCGCCGAATGGCTAGGGAATTTTGCACCGCCGGCTCAGAGTAAGGAATGCCAAAGAAAATGTCGCCATCTTCGTCGGCATAGAGCATATAGCGCACGCTGGAGGTGCTTTGGTAAAAGCTATAGGAAAAGCGGGCTAGCTCAGTGCGATCGCCCTCATAGACCAGCGGTGCTACATTAGCCGCCAGTAGCAGCCCTAAGTCGCGGCCAAAGCGAGTGTCATTCAGCCGTGCATCCTGCTGAATTGTGTTGACCGCCCAAAAGGTCAGACCGCTCATGATCAAGGAAACTACCAGCGTTGCCCCTGCCATGAGCCGCGTCTGGAGGGTAAAATCGCCCCACCAGCGAACAATCAGTTCTCTGAGCTTGCCTAAAATCTTAATCAAAGCCGATTTATGCCGTAAGCCTTATTGCATTGGTTCAATAATATATGCCTATTTTCGCACGAACATTCCCCAGCAAGCGGGTTGCTTCACAGACTGCCTCATTGAGCCTATTTCGAGCCGCTTAGACCTGAACCAGCTGATAGCCGCCACCGAGGCCAGCGCTAATTTCATCAGGGGTGACTTTACCGTCATGATCGCGATCGAGGGCGTCAAACACCGCATCGGTGCCCATCCACTCTTCGCGGGTGATGAAGCCATCGCCATCTAGATCGTAGGCTTGAAAGACCTCTTCAGCCGCCTGATTGACCAGCTGTTCCCCTTGTAGCCGCAGGCGCAGGCGATCGGCCAGCATGGTTTCTAAAGTTTCTAGCGCCTTGCTAAAACCACGAATCCCTTCATCTAGCTTCTCTGAGGCCATGCGATCGCTCTGGTGCATTTTGTCAAAAGTCGCTTTGTCCATCGTGATTTTGGCAATGTCAGCCTTAGCGGCCTTTTCGGGCGTGAGCTGGCGGGGCAGGTCTGCTTCAGTGCTATCTAGCTGCGCCAGGAGCTTGGGTGAAATCGTCAGCAAGTCGCAGCCGGCAAGCTGGGTGATTTCGCCAATGTTGCGGAAGCTGGCCCCCATAACTTCGGTGCTGTAGCCAAACTTTTTGTAGTAGTTGTAGATTTCGGTGACGGACTGAACGCCGGGGTCTTCCTCAGGCGGATAGTCCTCGCGGCCTGTTTCCTTTTTGTACCAGTCGAGGATGCGACCGACAAAGGGCGAAATCAGGGTGACGCCGGACTCGGCGCAGGCGATCGCCTGATGCAGGCCAAACAGCAGCGTCAGGTTGCAGTGAATGCCTTCGGTTTCTAGCACCTTGGCGGCCTGAATCCCTTCCCAGGTGGAGGCAATTTTGATCAAGACGCGATCGCGGGAGACCCCAGCCGCTTCGTACTGAGCAATCAAATCTCGCGCCGTTTCAAGGGTAGCTTCGGTGTCGTAAGAGAGGCGAGCGTCTACCTCAGTAGAAACTCGTCCGGGAATAATCTGCAAAATCTTGAGGCCAAAGGCAACCGCCAGCCGCTTGAATGCCAGGTTGGCAATATCTTTATCACTAGCTCCAGAGCCAGCATCAGCCTTGGCTTTTAGCAGCGTCTCGTCCACAATTTCCTGATACTGAGGCATCTGGGCAGCAGCGGTAATCAGCGACGGATTAGTAGTCGCATCGCGCGGTTTAAACTGCTCGATCGCCTGAATATCGCCAGTATCAGCGACCACAATGGTCATTTCCCGTAGCTGCTCTAGCAAACTCTGCGCCATGACTGTTCCTCAGCGGTGCCGTGATTGCTTTTATTGTAGTCAGCCTGGCCTGATTTACTGTTAATCGGAGATTAAAATCGAGAGGGCAAGATTACATCCGGGTCAAAGCCTTTACCTTGGCTAGCTTGGCTTCGTCTAGACCCGCCAGCTCATTGACCTGTAGCCAGCCTTCTTTAACCAGTTGGGAAAATACAAAAACGAGAGAGGATTCCCTATCGTCGTACTTGCCGTCAATCTCGTACCTTTTGGTGCTTAAAAGGTCATGAAGCTGCCAAATATCTTCCAGCGCTGTAATATCGCCCGCCCTTGCTCGAACTGTTGAGATTAAAGCCTGAACCTCTCGGTCATAGGCGCTTTTTAGGGCCGCTTGAGCAATTTCCTTTTCAGCCAGCGACCACTCAGTATTACTCACCTGCATTATTCAAATCTGATATTCTCGAAATTTTTGCCTTACATATCTTAACAAAATGTCTCATTTTCTGACGCTGAAAGCGCTCTGAGTCTCCAGAGCGCTTTCAGTTAAGGGGTAACTTTTCGGCCTACAGAAATTGGCTGGTTGGGCTTATCGGGCGAGATTCAGCAATTCCTTCGGGGACGCCAGCAGGTCAATTGCCACAAAGAAAATCTTGTTTTCAGAGTTCAGCAAGAAGCGCCAGGCCATGTTCATGCCGACGTTGGCCCCGAACCAGGGTGTCTGCACTTTTCCGGTGACCTTAATTTGGGTGTAGTCGGCCTCTGCTTGCTCTGAAACGCCGCGCTCAGGCATCAGCTTCAGATTTTGGCACTCTTCCCGGAAGAATCGCAGAATGGCTTCTTTACCAACGATTGGCCGCTGAAAAGGTGGCTGCAGTGCTCCATCAGCCGCAAACAGTTCGATCAGGGCATCAAAGTCATTGGCATTCAGGTTGTTCATGTAGCTCAGCACCGTGGAGTTGCTGACGCCTTCAATCGAAACCTGAGTCCGCTGAGCAATTGATGTGGGGGGTACCACAGGCTCAGCTACGCGCTTGTAGCTGCCCAGTTTGCTGGTATCGAAGCCCATATCCACTACGGCATTGCGCAGAACCGTAATTTGCTGACCAGAATCTAAGTTCTTGATGGCCTGCAAGACGGCTGAAGCATTGGCAGAAAGCTGATACCCTTCAGGAATGGGGGCGACGCTTCCCTGATCCATCCACTGACCAAGCTGGTACCAGAAGCCCAGCTTCAGGTTAGGTGTCCAAGTGGCATAAGTCCGGCAGATGGGCGTATCCGCGTGATTGGCCAGATCGCACATGGTCTGGGACTGCTCTTGCGGCGACATCTTCTGAATTTCTTCTAAGGTTCTCTCCGCAAACTGCATATTCGCTGCTCCAGGAGCCGCCACGGTAATTGTGTTACCCATTTCTAGATAAGCGAACCAAATCAGGGCTAGCTGATCTTCGGCGCTGAGCTGGTTGAACCTGGCAACCGTTGCGGGTACGGCATCAGCCGTTAGAGTACTCGGAAAGATGCCGCGAGCCGAATCAATCGTAAATGGCATAAAAATCCCTCAGTAAAATTATTAATTTAGAAAACGCTGGGTCAGACATGGCAAAAACCTGTAGACATTGCCGCTGCCCAAGCTCACATTGTTTTTATGGAAAACGTAACAATGTAAAACAATATTACAAAAAGTTGACTTTTATTTCAATCTTTCATTTGCGCTGAAGGATAGGCATTGCTAATGCCCTTGATTAGTAAGTTGTTGGGCGCTGCTGTCTAGGTTTATCTGTATGGCGGGGAGGGAGGAGCGGCTGGTTCTGAGAAGAGACCTAGCAAAGGGCCGAGGACAATGCCAAAGATGAAGCCGCCCGCATGGGCCCAGTAGGCCACGCCGCCCGTACCCATATCAGCCGTTGCCCCCAAGCTGGCAATGCCGTAGAGGGCCTGCTGCACAAACCAGAAGCCCAGGAAGAACAGAGCAGGAATGCGAATCGTGGTGATGAAAAAGAAAAGCGGAATCAGGGTGAGGATACGGGCCTGGGGAAATTTGAGGATGTAAGCGCCCATCACCCCGGCGATCGCGCCGCTAGCGCCCACCGTGGGTACGGTAGAGCCAGGTTCAAAGATCCACTGGCTCAGGGCGGCTAAAATACCGCAGCCTAGATAGAAAATAATGAATTTGACCTTGCCCAAGCGGTCTTCAATGTTGTTGCCAAATACCCACAGGTAGAGCATATTGCCGCCTAAGTGCAGAAATCCCCCGTGCAAAAACTGAGACGAAATCAGGGTGAACCATTCCTGTAGCGGGTTGGGACCAGCCCCCTGAAAGCTGGTGCTGAGCTGAGCTGGAACAACCGCCCAGCGATCGAAAAATAGCTCTAGTGCCTGGGGCGATAGGCCAATTTCAAACAGAAAAATAGCAATATTTAGACCGATGAGGCCGTAGGTAATATACGGCGTGCTGCGAATCGGATTCTCATCACGTAAGGGAACCACAGGCGCTGCTGGCGAAGGAGTACGTTTTTGATTGTAGGCGCTTATTGCGGGCGGGTGCTGTAGGGCTGTAGCGATTCAGCAGCAGGCTCTCTATGCGGCAGGCAAAATTGTCAAGACGCCCTGATCGCCGTCGATTCTGGCCGGAACGCCCACCGGTAGCGCCGCATTAACCCCGTCATGCCCAAAGGGTAAATCCGACACGATCGGAAGGCCCAAATCGCCCAGGCGATCGCGCAGCACCTCAGTCACGTTAAAGCTGGGCAGCTTTTTGGCTTCGCACTGGCTAAAACGCCCCAAGGCAATTCCCCGAACGGCTTGAAGCCGGCCCATCATGCGCCAGTGAGTCAACATCCGATCGATGCGGTAGGGCGCTTCCGACACGTCTTCAAAAGCCAAAATCACGTTGTCTAAAGCCGGTTCGGCTGATGTCCCTAGCAGACACGTTGCCACCGTCAGATTGGCAGGCATCAGCTTGCCCTCGGCGCTGCCGCCGCCCCAGCCGTTACCGTGCAGTGGCCCAATGCCGCGACCTTCTATCCAATTAAACAGGCGCTGCACTGAGCCGTCAGGTTCATCCGCCAGCGTGGTCAGCAGCGGCCCGTGTATGCCCGCAATGCCGCGCTGACTCAGGCTCCACAGCAGGCTAGTGACATCAGAAAAACCCACCAGCCACTTATTAACGTCCGGCCACTGCCAGTCTTCTAGCAGCCGGGTGCCGCCATAGCCGCCTCTGGCACAGAGAATGCCTTTGCAGTCGGGATCTTGCAGCGCTTTGTAGAGCTGCTGGCGGCGATCGCCGTCACTGCCTGCCAGATAGCCCCACTGAGCGTCATAGCCAGGAATCAGCTCAATTTCGTAGCCCCGCGATCGCCAAACATCGACTCCCTGCTGAAATTTTTCTAGTTCCCGCAGCGCTCCACTGGGGGCAACAACGCAGAGGCGATCGCCTGGCGTTAGCGGCGGTGGTGGTTGGCAAAAAGCAAGTTGCATAAGCGACGGTCACGAAGTATGAAGCGATAACTGGGACCCCCGTGGGGATTCTTATCCTAGCTGAAACCTCGGTGCTGTCAGCCGATCTTAAGCTGTTGTAATGACATCAACTGCGCTAGCGTAAACGTATCTTCCCTGTTTGGATACGAATAATGTGGGCGTGGTTATTTAGGTTTAAGACTCGTTTAGCTGGGCCAATTTTTATTCTGCTGGTGGCAACTGGCTGTGCGGGCGGGCCGCTGAGTCAACTGTTTGAGCGATCGCTAGAGGCCGATCCGCAGCTCAGCCAAAATCCCCCGTTTGGCACCGAGGCCAGTACACCTAATACCGAGGCAGACCCCAGCGACTCAGAATCGACTGCTGTAGACGAACCAATGGCAGAGGCACCGCAGCCGGGCGAGCCTGACTTCATTGGCCCAATGCCGCCGGAGACGGCTACGGCTCCTGAGGAAACAGCGGCGCGATCGCCCGTTCGTAGCCGTCAAAGCTTTAGCGATTTAGATCAGGCCCCAGCAGAATTACAGTCCTATGTAGAAGATCTGGCTCAGGTAGGACTGATTGATACCGCTCCCAGCGAATCAGGTGAGGCCACCAATCAGTTTCAGCCGAATCAGGCTATTACCCGCCGCAACTATGCCCGCTGGCTGTTTAATGCCAACAATCAGTTTTATAGCGATCAGGCCAGCAAAAAAATTCGTCAGGGCGTTGCTAGCGCCCAGCCCGCGTTTCAGGACGTGCCTACTGCCGATCCAGACTTTGCTGCCATTCAAGGACTGGCAGAAGCCGGACTGATTCCCAGCGCCCTCACGGGCAACTCTACTGCCGTCAATTTTCGCCCCGATGCCCCCCTGACGCGCGAAGATCTGATTTTGTGGAAGGTGCCTTTGGATACGCGGCAGGCTTTGCCCAATGCCTCGATTGAGGCGGTGCAGGAAGCCTGGGGCTTTCAGGATGCGGCTAAAGTTGAGCCGCTGGCGCTGAAAGCGGTGCTGGCAGACTATCAAAATGGCGAATTTTCCAATATTCGCCGCGCCTTTGGCTATACGACGCTGCTGCTGCCGAAGAAGGCGACCACTCGCGCCGAAGCGGCGGCGGCCCTCTGGCGCTTTGGTACTCAGACTGAGGGCATTTCAGCTTCGGATCTAGCAGCGGGGAAACCGCCTGCCAGAACAACACCTGATGCTTCTGCACCGGAAGAGGCGGATGAGTCTTAGCTCAGAAACTTTTCGCAGACTAGAGCGCGGCTCACGGTAAATGTTCACCAGGCAGACTCATCCTGTCTTCTACGTAAGTTCTGACTGAGACTAAGCCCTATTCCAGCCGCACGCGCTTGACTAGCAGGCCCATCACCTCACCCGGAACGGGGGTGATGATGACGCGGCCGTCGGGAATTTCAATCGGGTGCGTCCAGCTGCAGGTTTCGGCGTAGCGGGCCTGGTGAAGCTGGTGAATGGTACGCTTGACCAAAGCGGGAGAACCGATCAGGATATGGCGGATGGTTTGGGAGTCGTCGGAGCTGTCGGCGGCGATTTCGGTAAGTGAGGATCGCGCTAACGCCTGCAATCACCGGGCCGCGACGAGTGATTGTCCATTTGAAAACGCCCGACTTCGCGGCTCCGGTGCATTGCTTTGTTATGCCACTATTTGCGGTGTCGTTCGATTTTCGATCTGAGTTCGGCAATCGAAAGCGGAGGGAATTGAAGGTGAACTATACGGTGACAGTTAGCGCACACAATTGCCAAATCGTCGAGCGTTGTTTCAGTATCTTCGGTCAAGTCGGCCAACGGAGTTAGGTGATGAACTTCGCAATAGTCGTCGCCGTAGTATTCCACAAAGCAGAAGCCACAAGCTTCGCATTTCGGAATATCAACAGAGGTCTTTTTTTGTTTTACTAGTTCGCGGTTCCGTTCTCGGACAAGGTGAATTACCAGTTTACGTCGGCCTTCGACGGCAGAAAAAGTTGATGCGTGAATGTCAACGTCTGGCACCAACGCCAAACCATCAGTTTCAGGTTGTACGATTCCGGTTTCGATCAGCGCATTAGCCAATTCAGGCCGCATGATCCAAATAAAGTGCTCTCCGGTTCCGTCGCCCGTTGATAACGACTTCCAATAGCGTGTGCGGGCTGAACCTTTTGGTTCGGTTTCCATCGGCAAAGCGGTTGCAAACTTGTTACCGAGTTTCCCATAGAGAAGGTTTGAAGCGCCGATTCCGCCATATGAGAAATGGTCTCGGATATCTTGCGATGTTACTGACCGACCCGGTGATTGAAACTGGAATCGTAGAACGTCGAGGTCACGTTCTCCCAATTCGTCACGGATTGCATTGATGGCCGCAACGTAATCATGTCGTTTCGGTGGATCAGCAGGCGTAAACATTTAGTGGCATAACGGTGAAGTGCAGCGGCGGCCAGTAATTTTCATCACGGCATCAAGTCTCTATTCCGTCCGCTGCAAGGGGGTTGTTATGCAGCCTTTCAGATGTGATTACAGCAATGCTAAATCACTAAAGCACCGACGTGTAATTTCCATTCGAGCAGCAGCATCTTCTCCACTACGAATCTCTATATTTGTGGCAAAGTAGTAAACATTACCTTCCTTTTCCAAATACCCAACTAACCAGCCGATTTGAGGACTGGCATCATCGCCAAACCCAACCCAACCTGACTTTCCTCGGATGGTGTATTCTGGGGTTTGCTCTAGAAGCATGATGTCTTTGACGATAGAGATCGAGCGCTCAGAGAAGGGTAAATCACCCTCGTAAAAACGCCGAAGAAATTGAATTTGCTCTTGAGGTGTAATCCGCAATTCTCCCTGTAACCAAAACTGATCAATGTCTTCGCTACTACCAATCTGTTGGTTGCCGTATCCTACCTGAGCCACCCAGTCTCGCATCCGTTCATGACCTATTCTACGGGCGAGAACCTGATAAAACCACACAGCAGAAAGCCTAATGGCCTCTTTCATGTTCAGATCTCGGTTCCACTGTGGTACCGTTCTCTGAATGCCGTCCCACGTCAGAACAGCAATTTCATCTGAAATGACACCTGTTTCTAGCGCAATTAGGGAATTTAAGATTTTGTAGGTAGAAGCTGGAAGGAAGCCAGTTGTATTGCGTTCTGGGTTGTGCTGAAAGGTACGATCGTTCTTCGAGTCGTATATCATAATTGAGCCTTCGACTCCCAAATCTTGGAAGTGTCGCCCAAAATCTAAATTTTGAGCAATGTTTGCAGCGGACGAAGCCTCAATTGTTGACTGCGAGAAGGACAATACAGGTTGTGTTGTTTGAAATAGGGTGAAAACAATGCAACTTAACGAAACCAAAGTGATGCTTGTAAAACGAATTGCTCGGTTCATAGCCTTCTACAGCGTAGTGAATTTCTAAGCAGCTATAAGATACAGTAGAAAACTCATGAATTCCAGAACCTGAGATTTAATTCAATCTCTAGAGTATGAGTGACAACATATAAACTCCAAAGTACTTCACGAATTATCAGCTTTGCGGCATAACATTCCGGTTCGGCGGCGGCACGCCGTCCGCTACAAACGGTTGTTATGCTTCGCATACATCCTTGAAAAGCTGGAGTGCTTGAGACCACACGTTCATCATTTCTTCAAAAGCCTCATCAGCTAGCATGACAACATCAAGCGTCGTAACATCATCTCCTTCTCTCTTGAAGTAATAATCTTCTCGCGAACCGATCCACTTTCGCATCATCTCGTCAGTTAGTGCCACTTCAATATTCTGAGGATTGACCATAGCCACATGTTTCATCCTGATAGTCTCATTGGGCACAACATGTTCGACTAATGCCTTTGTGCCACCTTGAGTTTCGTCAAAAAATGAAATGTGCTGCCCCTCTTTCCACTCTCCCTCACAGGTCATACCTTCACCCCAGGCTTTTGCCCAAAGTGGGTACACCGATTTGTCCGTAAGTTTTGTGAATACGAAATTGACAGGCTTATTGATCGTAATTGAATAAGTTAATTTCTTCATGACGTTTCCTCCAGTATTCTAGGCTGCACAACATTCACTACGAAGCTTATTGCAGATGGGCTCATGAATCATTGAAGGCAGCCTCTAGAGCTTTGATATCGATCTTCGACATTTTCAACATTGCCTGAAATACCCGATCAGCAGCTAGTCGATCAGTCGCACCTAAGAGCTTCGGCAAGATCTGCGGAACAATTTGCCAGGATACGCCAAAGCGATCCTTTAGCCAGGCGCATCGACCTTCTGAACCACCATCAGCTGTGAGTGCGCTCCAGAGTCGATCAGTGTCTTCCTGGGTCCTAGTGCTTACGACGATTGATGATGCTTCGGTAGGTTTGAACTGTGGCCCACCATTCAACGCCTGAAACGGCACCCCATCAAGCGTAAAAGTCACCATCACGGGTGAGATGTTCGTGACTTCAGAGTTGGGGATTAGTGACGTGTAGAGCCGTGCCGCTTCTTCGGCGTTGCCATCGTACCAAAGGCAAACAGATACTGTAGATGGAATACTCATTTTGTTGAACTTCCTATGCTTGGTTTTGCCGCATAACGGCTAAGTTGAGCGGCGGCTAGTATCCTTTGTATCCTCATTAAGATCTCTCGCCCGCCCGCTCCAACGTGTTGTTAGACCGCGCTTCCGCGACAAATTCACAACTTTTCTGCCGCTCTCAGCTTGTTGCTTTTGCAGATCAGCGAAAAGTACTTTCAAGTTATGGTTGAATGATCGTGAATACTCTTCACGAATTCTGTGAATTTCTTCCACAATTGCATCTTGATACATAGTTAACCTCCAAGCAGTTCATAGGGTGTACAAAGAATCGGCAACTCATACCCAGAATCGAAACTAATCTCTGCCAATTTCTTCTGAATTTGGGCATTAGCTATGTGCTTGCAGTTCCACGTGAGTAGATAATTCATTCCATGAATTGTTGCGGCTGCGATATGAACAGCGTCAACATCGGCTTTTGAGGGAAGACTGCTACGTTCTAAGAATTGCTCTGCTAAGTCAAGGACAGATTGATTCAGTTCGAGCAATTCAAAGTCGCGGATGATTTCAAGCCGCTGGGTTGCAATTTGAGCATCGCCTTGAGAAGTTTCTCTTACGACTGCTTGAGATGTATAAAGTCGAAAGTCACTGCGACGTGTATCCCACCACTCTCTGGTTATCTCACTATTGGCAGCCACAACAAGGTCTCTGCTGGGGCGAGCAGTGAGGTAGCCTAAAATACTCGTTTCTATGTAAACAGTTTCACTCATGCAAACACTAGGCAGCATTTTATGTATCTTAGCTTGCCCTTTAGCTTGCCAACTTTCAGGCTAGGTCAGACCGCTTCCACAAAACTCTGATTATTTCCTCCCACCAAAGCCAATTTCACTCTTTGTCCGATTCGATTTCATCGTATCCATAGTCAGAAGTCAGATGAGTAGACGAAAATCGGTCTGCAGGGGTTCACTTCACCCCCCAACCGGGAGCAAAGCCCACACCCTCTGAACTGGTGTTTAGACTAATTCATGGTTGTCACTTACAATCGCCAGCACCTGTTCCAGAGTGACAAAACCGTTCAGCTACTCCGGCAAGCAATCCACACCGTCAAACAACGCTATCCGTTTGATATTGATGCCATTGTCCTTTTACCGGATCATCTCCATTGCATTTGGACATTACCCGAGGGAGATGCTAATTTCTCTACGCGCTGGCGGCTTATCAAAACTGATTTTAGTCGTCATTGTCCAGAAAACTATAAATGCCAGCGCTCACTAGCTCGCTACAAGAAAAAGGAGCAGGCTATCTGGCAACGACGTTTTTGGGAACATCAAATCCGCGATCAAGAAGATTTTGAACGGCATGTTGACTATATTCATTACAATCCCGTCCGTCATCAATTAGTGGATGCTCCTCGAAAATGGCCTCATCCGAGTTTTCATCGTTATGTTGAGCAGGGTTGCTATTCAGATGATTGAGGAGCTGATAGGGAAATGATATTTTCGGACAAGGTGGGTTGGGAGTAAGAAGGTCTTTACTGTTGGGTTTCGCTTTGCTCAACCCAACCTACGGGAGATCGGCGATCGTACTGACATTGCAAAGTCGGAGGATTGCTAACGCTCGCAATCACCGGACTTAGATAACCTTCGCAGCAAACCAACCATATTGAGATGTTCCGGTGCATTGCGGTTGTTAGGCAGAAGTCATACACATCTTAGAAAGATACCAAACAATACTAGACCTTAAACTTCTCTAATAGATATGGTCGGGAGTCAACTATTTTTTTGATCTTTTCAATGGGCCAGTATTCAATTCTTAGCGCGGAAGAAGATTGATTGTGGTTTTCCATAAACCTCACTGAATCAGAAGAAAAATATCCTGTTGTTGCAATGATTAATACATCCACTCTGGGTGGCTCCCATAGCTGAAGCTGATCCTTCAGATAGCTTATATCTTTTACAGATAAACTCTTATCTGGCCGATGCTTACACTGTATGATTACTCTATGTCGGATTGAGCCAAAGAAACTATCCTGATAGACTCTCCATACTGAAATATCTCTACCACAGTCAGGAGCATTTGTCCGCATTAAAAATTCTGCATTCTCATAAGTGATATCTGGAGATGAAACCACCTGAAAAATTAATCTTTCAAATTCTTCTGAGCTAAGTTCTTTCCAGCTAAATTGATTCCGATTCGCTACATGCTTAACTAGGCTTCTCAATTCACTGATACTTTCCCCATCTAAAGAAGCTATATCTCTCAATCGAAAGAAACTCCTTAAGATACCTTGCCTTACACTTGGCCAGTCGCAATTTACAATATCATCCAAATCATGAATTTCACCAAAAGCAAGGTGCCGGTTTAGATCTGTCCATCTTTGAGGCTGAGAAATACTCTTTCCGAAACATGTTTCAATGTCTGAAACTTGCTCTTTTAATTTAGGAAGACTGGAATCTTCAATTTTTTGGGAACTAGGTAAGTTTTTCCCAAGATAAATATCTTGTAATCTAGCTAATAAATCTTCAATTTCCTCAATTATATTTAGCAAAAAGGGTGGCGTAATCTTCATTCTTTTTGTGTAAATTATTAAACTATATTCTTCTAAAATTTTTTGTACAGCATCCAACTGTTGATCAAGATCCAAAATCAAATTATTTGAACTAGCCTCAAGCGAAGAAAAGCTTGGCGTGTAGTTTCCTATGATGGGCAAAAGAGTCGCCTCTTTGATGCATCTGCTTCTAGTTTCCTCAATGTCAATATATTTACTTTCTGCTATCAGTTCCCTTGCCTGGTTGATAAATTCTTGAACTTCCGAAACTTTATTCTCGGCAGAATTGAGGATTAGTAAATCATCCTTGATTGATTTGGTGCTCATTCTCTCAAATGAAGTACGGTACAAAAGGATTCTAAGTTTAGCAGTATTAAAACTAAAGTCAAAGAGCTATTCTGCCTAACGTTCGCAATCACCGGACGCGATAACCTTTACTACTAAACGACCAAATTAAACCGTTCCGGTGCATTGCGGTTATTATGCTGCGTAAATTTCGATTTCTTATGTTCTTATTACCTTGTTTTTCTGCCCTGAGTCTTGGACTTGAAGATTTTCATATATTAATCTGTTAGCGTATATTTGATTCCCCACGCCACTCAGATTCAATACAATAAAACTTCCGTATGGGACAGTCAATGTTTTTGAGGAGTCCATACCGCTTATAGAAATAAATCTACTGCTTACCGGGACGTTTCCGTAGACTAGAGTAATCTTATTGTCCATTCCGCTGATGGAAATGCGAAAAGGTTGTTTAGAGTTGTCAGGGATAAAGCGGTGTGAACTAGAAGATGAATAATCTTTGTTCGAAGATTCAATTAATTGAGCGGGATTAAAAGAATAAACTAGAATGAACAACGCTATAGCACCTCCTGCTCTAATTACGATTCCTGCAAAGTCGGTGGTGATCGATAAAAAGCCTGGAATAGTTGCTCCAACTCCCGCTGCTGACAAAGCAAACACTGTACGAAACACAAATAGCTGATAGGGAGTAGGATTAGGAAACTTAATTGCTAAAAGAATTGAGGAAACAAAAAATACAGTCCCAAACACCGATACCCAGATAATATTCCAGTCCATAGTTGCCCTAGCGATAGTTTAAGCATCTTTATCCGGTCGAAATAATATTCTACAAACGCCCACCCAAATTACGAGCAATTTCACTGGTTAAGTCTCTTGAATAGTAAACTTATATCCTTTAAAACCACAAAAAATAGTTGGTAGTCCACTAATGTAAAGGATAGAGAATAAAGGTGACCTATCTACCGTGTTCTGAGGCATGAGCGCGATGGCGATCGAGATGACCTGCCCCACCTGCGGCTCCCACGACATCTCAAAGAACGGTACAACGCGCCGGGGCAAGCAAAACTACAAGTGCCGAGACTGTGGACGTCAGTTCGTCGAAGACCCGCAATGGAAACCCAAAGACAAAGACACTATCGGTCTCGTCACCTTACTTCTATTGGAGAAGATTCCCTTAGCCGGTATTGCCCGAGTCACTCAGGTCTGCCAGAGGTGGCTCCAGGAGCACGTCAACAACGCTTATGCCCAGGTGGTCCGAACCGCGCCGGTTATCCCTAAGGCCAAGGGTAAGCTGACGGTACAGATGGATGAGTTGTGGTCGTTTGTCGATGACAAGGGCAATAAGCAGTGGGTCTGGTTAGCCATCGATGCAGACACCCGAGAAATTATCGCCTGTCATGTCGGCGACCGTTCGAGAGTATCAGCCCGGCAGTTATGGCAGTCGCTACCGGCGGTCTACCGACAATGCGCCAAAGTCTACACCGACTATTGGGAGGCCTATGAAACCGTTATTCCGAGCAAGCGCCACGTGGTAGTCGGCAAAGAGAGCGGGTTGACGAGCTATATCGAGCGGTTGAACAACACGATGCGACAGCGGGTATCGCGATTAGTCAGAAAGACCCTGTCGTTCTCAAAGAAGCTAGAAAACCATATTGGCGCGATCTGGACGTTCATCCACGAATACAATCGCTTAATCAGAAAACGACTCATCGAATCGGGCCATCCAGCTATTTCCTCTGTCCTTTACTAAAAGGCACTACCAAATAGTTTACTCATTTGAGCAACGGGTCTAGCTCCAAGACTAGCGGCATAACTATTATTAGAGGGAAAGTTTCCATCTAAGATCCTGATATGGGATCTTAGGTGGAAATATGTCTGCCTAAGATCCTTTCTGAGGTAAATAGGTAGAATTACGTCCGCCTAAGATCCCTATATAGGTAAATGGGTGGAATGATTCAGTATAATAATCCCCCCGATTCCAGGTTGAATCTGTTTAGAGTTTATTCATTATCTCTTTTCAGACGATCTATGCCAGCAGAGCTTCGTCTTAGAGAATTACTCGACCAGGTTAAAAACGCTGTTCGTTGTAAAGCATGATTCCTTGGACGCATAGCTTCACACCACTGTTGACGCCGATCGCCCGATATTCTAAACTCACTCATTAAGCTGTTGCGATGCAATCGTTACAGCCGTTCACACAGACTCAAAAACCTAGCGGCCCCTGAAGGTGCTGACAACACCGACAGGAGCCTAAACCCCCCAAACTGGACCGCAGTTCGGGCAGGTCTAGGGGCGATTTTACCCTTAGCCACCCTATTTTGCGCTGCAATCTTGTGGGGTGGCTATGTTTTTGGGTTCTGGGGATAGGGGAAAGGCAGGAGAAAAGTCAGAGGGCAGAAGGCAAAGGGCAGAAATTACAGGGTGAGGGGATAGAGGCTGAGCGCCTTTCACTTCATCGTTCTGCCTTCATCCTTCCTCCTTTACTTCCGCCTTTCCCTTCCCAGATACCAACCCAAAAGAGGAAAGATCATGTTTCAAGCAAACCATGCCAGCGATCGCCCTTCCCCCGCGATCGCCGTTCCCAACCGCGAACAATCCAGCAGCGGCGACCAAGTGCGCATTCTCATGTTTGGCCCCCTGCCCTGCATCCGGTTAGAAATCCATCGGCTACACGTCCTGGGCTATGCCGAAGCCAACGCCTGGAGCAAACCCATGCCCACCGACCAGCCTAATGAAGTCATGGTGATTTTGACCAAGCGTTGTCGGCTGGAGTAGGAACAGAGATAGGGAAATAGGGGCGGCAGGTTGATGGGCGATCGCCTGCCTCTGCTGCCCCTGAAGCAGTCTGAATCCAAATAAGAACGCTGCCGGTTTGCCTATCAGGGTTGGGCGATCGCCCCTCCTCAAAAAAGTCCATCACGAGATACAAGCCTGAAATAGAGCGATCGCATAAACTTGAGCAGAATTCAATCAGCCCTGCGGTTCGGATACGCGATCGAATTAGTGACAACGCTCAAGTTTTAGCCATGCCCTTTAAGAAAACGCTCATTGCAGCAGGCGCACTGCTTACCCCACTGCTCACCCCTTTAGCAGCTCCGGCGGCGACCTTTTCGCAAATGTTCGTCTTTGGCGATAGCCTGTCGGATACGGGCAATCTCTACGCTCAGACCAACGCTTTGATTCCGTTCGTGCCCTCCGGTATCCCGGCTTCGCCGCCCTATGCCCAGAGGTTTTCCAACGATGACCTGTGGGTGGAATATTTGGCCGACGAATTCATCCCCGGCCCCGACGCCCTCACCGTCAGCAACTTTGCCGTCGGCGGTGCCACCACCAGCGACTTGAATATCATCAACAACTTTGATGATGTTTTGCCATTCCCGGTGGCGCCTGATTTTGACGGCTTAGAGGAGCAGGTTGAGGACTATCTGGGCCTGAGTCCTATGATCGATCCAGATGCGCTTTACACCCTTTGGGCCGGGGCCAATGACTACCTCGGC
This sequence comes from Sphaerothrix gracilis Ecp01, assembly GCF_030405905.1. Lineage (NCBI taxonomy): Bacteria > Bacillati > Cyanobacteriota > Cyanophyceae > Nodosilineales > Nodosilineaceae > Sphaerothrix > Sphaerothrix gracilis. Next base: position 134,031 of record NZ_JASATW010000010.1, on the reverse strand, counting down.
GGCGGCATCACCGATCCAACAATTCCAGTCGGCAATCTGGCAGAAGCGATCAATGCCTTCGTCAGCGCCGGGGTGCAAAATCTCTTGGTTTTGAACCTGCCTGATTTAGGCCGCGTCCCTGCCAATGCGGGCAATCCGGCTCAGTCAGCCGCACTGAGCGCGATCGCCAATCAGCACAACACGCTGCTGGCTCAGACGGTGCAGGGGATTGAAGAGGTGACGCTGTTTGATGTCAAATCCCTCTTTGATCAGGCGCTTGCAGGCGGCTTTGGCTTTACCAATACGACCAGCCCTTGTCTGCAAGGTTTCGTCGCCCCCATTCCCGGCCTCGCGGGCGTACCCTGCAGCAATCCTGATGAAACGCTTTTTTGGGATGATATTCACCCCACCACCAGAGCGCACGCAGAAATTGCTCAGGCCGTTTTTGTGAAACTGCATGAGAAAGAGCCGGTTGCCAGTACGCCAGAACCAGGTTCTGTACTGAGCTTGCTAGCGTTAGGGGCGATCGCCGCTGTGATTGAGCTGAAGCGACGACAACGTCCGGCCCAGCCCGTCAGGATTCCAGTAGAGCCGTTAGGATAGAAGGCTAGTGATCATAGCTCTATCCTATGGATACTTTCGATCGCCTGTTTGACACGATCTCAGAGCTGGTGCTTTGCCACTCTCCCAGCGGCGCTGAAACCGAAATTAACCAGTGGCTAAGCCAGTATTTAGACTCCTTGGGCGTCAACTACTGGCAGGATCGGGCCGACAACTTGATCATCAAGATTGCGGGGAAAAGTGCGGAGCGGGCGATCGCCATTACGGCCCACAAAGATGAAATTGGCGCCATCGTCAAAACCATCAACAAGCAGGGGCAGGTATCGGTTCGCAAGCTGGGAGGCGCTTTTCCCTGGGTGTACGGGGAAGGGGTAGTTGACCTGCTGGGCGATCGCGCTACGATTAGCGGCGTTTTGTCATTTGGCTCGCGCCACGTTTCCCACGAATCCCCCCAGAAGGTGCAGCAGGATAACCGGCCGGTCTACTGGGAAGCAGCTTGGGTAGAAACGAAGCGATCGCCGGAAGATCTGGCAGCGGCAGGTATCCGTCCCGGTACCCGCGTGGTGGTAGGCAAACACCGCAAACGGCCCTTTCGCCTGGGCGAGCATATCGCCAGCTACACCCTGGACAACAAAGCCTCGATCGCCATTTTGCTATCTCTGGCCGAGCAGCTCAAAGAGCCGCCCATCGATATCTATTTAGTTGCCTCTGCCAAGGAAGAAGTCGGCGCGGTGGGAGCGCTCTATTTCAGCCAGCGCCAGACGTTAGACGCTCTGATTGCCCTAGAGATTTGTCCCCTGGCCCGTGAGTATCCGATTCAAGACGGCCCGGCTCCGGTGCTGCTCTCCCAGGATGGCTACGGCATTTACGACGAAGACCTCAACTGGCAGATTCGCCAAGCCGCCGCCGCTGCTGAAGTGCCCCTTCAGATTGCCGCTATTTCCGGCTTTGGCAGCGATGGCTCCATCGCCATGAAATTCGGCCACATTCCCCGCGCCGCCTGCCTGGCTTTTCCCACGGAGAACACGCATGGTTACGAAATTGCGCATCTAGGGGCGATCGCCAACTGCATTCAAGTTCTAAAGCAATACTGCCTAGAGCACACCGCCAAAGACTAAAACCCGCCCCAACTTCCCTATCTCCCCCAACTCCCCCATCTCCCCTATCTCTCCCATCTCCCCTATCTCCCCCATCTTCCCTAACTCCCCCACCTCCCCCACCTGCCCCAGACCGTGCGTGTAACAACCTATAAAACCCCAACCGCCCAAGCTGCCTAAATTCCCTACAATGAAAGCAATATCACTGTAATAGCCGTGCTTGCAGCACGCGACAAGGAGAAAATTATGGCGACAACGGTAGCTGACGTGATGACTCGCGAGCTGTTGACTGTTCGCCCAGATACCCCCGTGCAGGAGGCTGTGCAGCTTTTAGCCGAGAAGCGGATCAGCGGCCTACCTGTCATTGACGAGCAGCAGCGGCTGGTTGGCGTTCTGTCTGAAACTGACCTGATGTGGCAGGTGACTGGAGCGCAAGTTCCGGCCTACATCACGCTGCTTGACAGCGTTATTTATCTAGAAAATCCTGCTCGCTACAACCAAGAACTGCACAAGGCTTTAGGCCAAACCGTCAGCGAACTGATGACCAACAAGCCCATCACCGTTGCCCCTGATGAGTCGATTCGCAAGGCAGCGCAAATCATGCACGATAAGCAAATTCGACGGCTAGTAGTGATCGATGAGGCTAAGACCGTCGTTGGCGTGCTGACGCGGGGCGACATCGTGCGGGAAATGGCAAAAAACTATAGCGAGCGCAGTCAAACTGCTTAGCAGTTCGTTAACTAAGCCGCTCCCCCTTTACTGATAAATTGAAACAAATCCTTTAATTTGCGATCCCTGACATTGCCTAGGCTGTTTAGGGATATGAAAAAGCTGTGTTGAGAAAATTCAAAAGCAAAGCCTCATGGATACTACTCCCGATAGCGTCAAGCAGCTCTTAGCCTCTGAAGACTACGGCGATCGCATTAGCGCCGTTAATCAGATGCGACAGCTTGAGCCAGCCGCAGCCTTTGAGCTGCTTTGTCAGGCCGCAGAAGACAGCCATGCCAGAGTGAGATATGCCGCAGTCAGCCAAATCTCCAACGTGGGCGATCAAGATCGAGAGCGGGTTTTGGCGCTGCTGAAAAAGGCATTGCTCACCGACTCAGAAGTAGACGTTCGCGCCGCGGCGGCTGACTCCTTAGGTGCGCTCAAATTCACCGAAGCCTTTGCAGAACTTAAAACGGTCTATGAGCAAACCTCAGACTGGCTGCTGCAGTTCAGCATCTTAGCGGCCCTGGGTGAACTGGGCGAGCCGCGCAGCTTTGAGCTGCTAAAGGATGCCCTCAGCAAGGACAATCCCCTGTTTAGGACAGCCGCCATTGGGGCCTTGGGTGAACTGGGCAACGAAGAGGCTATTCCCCTGCTGCTTCCCTTTGTAGATGATCCAGACTGGCAAACCCGGCACCGTCTAGCTCAGGCACTCAGCCACTTTAGCCAGCATCCGGAAGTGAAGCAGGCCATGCAAAAGCTGGCCGATGATGACACTGAAGCGGTGGCCCAGGTAGCTCAAGCTCATCTTTAGGATAGATTCTTGTGGGGCAGCAGCAGGTTATCGGCATTGATTTAGGCGGCACCGCCATCAAGCTGGGGCGGTTTACGGCTGAGGGCGATCGCCTGCAAACTTTGACTATCCCCACACCGCAGCCTGCCTCTCCCCCAGCGGTCGCGGCGGCTATGGTGGAAGCGATCGCCCAGCTTGACCCCCACCGAGAAGCCCTAGCCCTGGGGGTAGGTACACCGGGGCCTGCCGATAGGACCGGGCGGGTAGCGAGGGTGGCAATCAATTTAGCGGGCTGGCGGGACGTGCCGCTGGCGGACTGGCTGGAGACGGCCACCGGGCGACCGACAGTGCTGGCTAATGATGCTAACTGTGCCGGGCTGGGGGAAGCCTGGCTGGGGGCCGGGCGGTCGTTTAGCGACCTGATTTTGCTGACCTTAGGTACCGGCGTCGGCGGCGCGATTATTTTTAACGGTAAGCTGTTTGTCGGGCGAGAAGGCACTGCCGGAGAGCTGGGGCTGATCACCCTAAATCCGGAGGGGCCACCCTGCAACAGCGGCAACCGGGGTTCTTTAGAGCAGCACTGCTCAGTGCAGGCTATTCGCCGAGCGGCGGGCTGCGAGCCGAGCGAGCTAGCCCAGCGGGCCGCCGCCGGAGAAGCGGAAGCGATCGCCTTTTGGCAGCAGTATGGCCGTCATCTAGGGGCGGGGCTGGCTAGCTTAATCTATGTCCTGACACCGGAGGCTATTGTGATTGGCGGCGGCATCAGCGCCGGAGCCAAGCTGTTTTTACCCAGCGCGATCGCTGAAATTGAAACCCGCGTTTTGCCCAGTTCTCGCAGCAACCTGCAGATTTTGCTAGCTGAGTTAGGCAACCAGGCTGGCATGGTGGGGGCGGCGAAGCTAGCCCTGCAGCAACTGGGGCTGTAGTGGTCTGTCAGCTTTAATTTTGCGAGAGATTGTAGATTAGGTTGAACGGAGTTAAACCCAACAGCGGCAAGGGTTTTGTTAGGTTACGCTATCGCTAACCCAGCCTACAAATTCAAGCTTGACGCTGCAGTAAGCGCGGCTATTTCGGGCTGGCAGGTTGTCTGGCTTTTAGGGTGGCAATCGCGGCCCCGCCGATAATCAAAAGACAGGCGATCGCCACGTTCCAGGTCAGCTCCGCCAAGCCACAGAGAATCAGCATCAGCGTCGAGAGCAGCGGCGCGGCATAGGACAGTACGCCCAAAACTTTAATATCTCCATGCTTGACCCCGTAGTCCCAGGTGAAAAAGGCCAGCCCCACTGGGCCAAGCCCCAGCCCTAAAACCGCCAACCACGCCTGGCCCGTCGGCCAAACCGTCGGCTCTAGGGCGAAATGGCACAGCCAGGCCAACCCCGCCGTTACGCCGCAAAAGCCACCTACTGCGTTAGTGGGAATCGTTCCCCACCGCCGGGACAAAACCGAGTAGCCAGACCAGGTAAAGGCGCATAGCAGCGCTAGCAGATAGCCGAGGCTGTACTGGCTCTGCAGCGTGAAGCCCTGGCCGCCCGTGACCAGCAACCCCGCGCCGATGAAGCCGAGAGCCGACCCTAGCAGGTGCGATCGCTGTAGTTGCTCACCCGGCAGCAGCGATGACAGCAAGACAATCAGCAGCGGCCACAGGTAGGCAATCAGGCTAGCTTCAACCGGCGGAGCGTGGCGCAGAGCCATAAAGTACAAAAAATGATAGCCAAATAGCCCGGTAATCCCTAGCATCCAGACCGGCCAAGGCAGCTTGAGGTAGCCCAGAATATTGCCGCCGTCTCGCAGCCAGAGGGCAACGCCGATGCCAAAGGCGAGGGTGAAGGACAGGGCTGTGAGCTGAAAAGGGGGAATCGCGCCGCTGAGGGTGGTGAGGACGGCTAGGGTACCCCACATCAGAACCGCGCTGAAGCCGATGAGCGTAGCCGAGAAGTGGCGAGTAGACATAGCTTGAACAGAGCCATTAAAGAGATGTTCAAATATTGAGCCTAGCGAAAATTGGCGATCGCCCCTAGACTGACTAAACGTTTCGCCTTCTGTAGCGGCCCCGTTCATGTATCTCAAAACGCTTCACCTGAGGCACTTTCGCAACTATGGCGATCAGCACGTCGAGTTTTGTGCGCCTAAAACTATCCTGGTGGGAGACAATGCCCAGGGCAAATCAAATTTGCTAGAGGCGGTGGAGCTGTTGGCAACGCTGAAATCTCATCGCACCAGCCGCGATCGCGACCTGATTCAAGACAGCGAAGCCCTGGGGCAAATCAATGCCGCCCTAGAACGCGAACTGGGTCTGGCGGAAATGGCCCTTATCTTGCGCAACGGCAGTCGGCGGACAGCCGTGCTCAACGGCGAAAAGCTGCGGCGGCAGATGGATTTTCTCGGCACGCTCAACGCCGTCCAGTTCTCTAGCCTAGATTTAGACCTGGTGCGCGGCGGCCCCGGTGAGCGGCGCATTTGGGTAGATACGCTGCTGATTCAGCTAGAACCGATCTACGCCTATATTCTGCAGCAGTATACAACCGTCTTGAAGCAGCGCAACGCCTTGCTGCGGCAGTGGGGTGAAGAAAACGGCGGCACCGTCGATACTGCCCAACTGGCAATTTGGGATGCCCAGCTTGCCACTTTGGGGTCGCGGGTAATTCGGCGGCGATCGCGGGTGCTGAAGCGCCTGACTCCAATCGCTCAGGAATGGCACACGGCTATCAGCGGCGGCACCGAAGAACTGCAGATTCGCTATGCCCCCAGCGTCCCTCTCACTGCCGCTGACCCGGCCACGGTGCAGCAAGCCTTTCTAGCCAAAATTCAGCAGCGGGCGATCGCGGAGCAGCACCAGCACACGACCCTGGTTGGCCCCCACCGCGACGACATCGACTTTACGATCAATGACACCCCAGCACGCCAGTACGGCTCTCAGGGCCAGCAGCGTACCCTGGTTTTATCGCTAAAGCTAGCTGAGCTAAAGCTGATTGAGTCTGTTGTTGGGGAGCCGCCGCTGCTGCTGCTAGATGACGTACTGGCTGAACTCGATCTCAACCGTCAAAACCAGCTCCTCGACGCCATTCAAGATCGGTTTCAAACTCTGATCACCACCACCCATCTGGGCTCTTTCGACGCCCAGTGGCTCAACTCATCGCAGATTTTACAGGTAAAAGCAGGTCGGGTGGCAGCAGATTGACCGCAACTTTGACAGCCTGTCTTTTGACAAGTTTGGGCTGGATCTCTAAAGTGGGACAGCTATCTCATGCTTGAATACAGTGGACTCTGCCGAAAAGCTTAAAAAAAGAAAGTGGCTCTCTGTTGGAATTGAGGCCCACGGGCGCGTAGCTATTGGCGTTTCCGCCCACGGACTGGTGGCTATTGGGATTTCTACTCATGGCATTATTTCAGTAGGCGTCATTTCAATGGGTGTTTTTTCTATTGGCCTGGTTTCGATGGGCGTTACAACTCTGGGGCTAGTTTCGATGGGCGTTGCCAGCTTCGGTCAGCAAACAATGGGTCTATTGCGTCCTCACGCTCATACCCTAGAGGTACCCAACTCAGAAATGTCGCCCGACATGCCAATGGATCACTAATTTCAGATTTTCGCGCGGTCTTTGACTCATGGCTCCCCTTCCTTCCCGCCAGCCCAAGCGGCTGTCTCTAGGCTCTCTGGAAACCGAAATTTTAGAAATCCTCTGGCAGCGGGGACAGGCGACCGCTCGTGAAATTCATGAGCAGATTCTGGCCGATCCCGATCGCGAGCTAGCCTGTGCCTCGGTCACCACTGTTCTCAACCGCTTAACTGAGAAAGGCTGGCTGGCAAAGCAGCGACGGCAGCGCTCCTTTGTCTGGCAGCCCATCATCTCTCAGCAAGAGGCGACAGCGCTGCAGGCCCACCATCAGCTCAAAGCCTTTTTAGCGGTGGGCAATCCTGATACGGTAGCTGCTTTTGCCGATGAATTGGACGCCACCAGCATCAGCCAGCTCGAAGCGATTATGCAGCGGCTTAAAACTGTTCGCCAAGACCGGGAGGCTCGCTAAATGCACTGCTTGCTTTTGTTACTGGCGATCGCGTTTGCTTGGCTTCTGCGTCAGGGCATCTCCTACGGCATGGGGCTGAACACCGGACAGCCGCCAACCTGGAGTTTTCGCTGGCAGCTAACGCTAGCTAATTTCCTGCTGCCGCCGCTGGCGATCGCCTTTACTGCCCTAGCCGTTCTCTACATGGGCAGCCACGGGCACATGCTGGGCGCTCCCGTAGGCAGACTGGGCTATGGACTGGCAATATCTCTGCTGGGGGGAACGACCGTCCTGTTTGCCTACCTGAGCTGGCAGAGTCTGCAATCGCAGCGGCAGATACAGGCACTGCCGACAGTAGTTTTACAGCAAAGTCAGGTTAGACAGCTGGAAACAGCGGTTCCCTTTGCAGCTCAGATTGGCCTGTGGCATTCAGAACTCGTGGTAAGCCAGGGACTGACTGAAACGCTGACGCCTGACCAGATAAAAGCGGTACTTGCCCATGAAGCCGCTCATCGCTACTACCGAGACACCTTTTACTTTTTCTGGCTGGGAGGGCTGCGTCGCCTCACCGCCTGGCTGCCTCACACCGAAACGCTGTGGCAGGAGCTAATTTTTCTCCGGGAGCTACGAGCCGATCGCTGGGCGGCCAGCCGCGTCGATCCATTGCTATTGGCTGAGTCCTTAGTGCAGGTGGCGCAGGCGGCTGTTACGCCGCCGAGTGACTGCTGGGCCATGCTGACCGATCGCACCCAGGTTGAGCGATTGGAAGAGCGCATAGAAGCATTGATTGCTCACGCCCCCACTGAAAGCTCATCCCATCTCCAGTGGCTCTGGCTCAGCGGCCTAGCCGTTGGCCTACCGCTGCTGACCATTCCGTTTCACACGTTCTAGGCTTGAGAATACAGGGGTCTGACAGGCTTTAGCTTGGCCTTGAGTAAGTCAATAAAGGCAAAAGCAGCCGGAGTCAGCATGGCATCGGCAAAAATGGTGACGCTGATATGACGCCAGAGGGGCACAGGGAGACTGTGCACTTGAACTGCGGCTGGAATTGGCTCTGCGGCTAGACGCGGACTGATAGCGGCTCCTAACCCCTGAGCCACCATGTTGACAATCGTGGCATCTGAGCGGATCTGATAGGTGGGCTGCAGGGCAATGCCATACTGAGCGCAATGAGCATACACAATAGCGTCGCAGACATCTCCGGCTGGAGCCATAATCAGCGGATATTGGGTCAGGGTTTGCCAGTCTAGGGGATGGGCTGACTCAAACTGCGGCGGCATCAGCACCACAAACTCATCCTGCAGCAAATCCCAATGTTCAAACTCTGGCTCCGTCGGCAAGTAAGTAATGCCAATGTCAGCCCGCCCTTTGCGTAAGTCCTCTTCGACTTGAGGGCTGTCATCATATTCAGTCAGCCGCACCGCGATCGCCGGATAGCGGCGACAGTATTCCGCAATCACCTCCGGTAGCAGATGGGTAGCAGCACTGCGAAAAGCCGAAATGCGAATTTGGCCGCCGCGTAGTCCCTTCGCCAAATTGGCCTGATTGGCAATATCGTCCATCAGGTAGGTAATCTGGCGCGAGCGGTTGACCACCTGCTCTCCCACCGGAGTCAGATGGGCACCATAGCGCCCCCGTGACACCAAAATCACGCCCAGTTCAGTTTCGAGAGTAGCGATCGCGTAGCTGATGGCCGACTGAGACAGATTGAGCTGCAGAGCCGCCTCGCTAAAGCTGCCGCTGTCGGCTACTGCAATGAGTGCCTGGAGCTGAGAAAACTTCAGATTTTGATGGTTGTAACCCACAGCCCTAGTCTCACTCTGTCTGTGGTTAAGATTAGCGAGAAATTCTGTCCCCATCCATCAGGTTATTCGATAGATGCGATGTAAGCGCCTGCTGGTTTAGCGACATCAGCCCGATTAGGGTTAAGAAAAAAGAGGATTCCACCATGAAAACGCCCTTAACTTCTCGGGAATATCAGCGCCTAGAGCTGGTTAATCCCGCCAAAGCGTGGCGACAGGTAGCGATCGCCAGGCTGCAAGCTTTAGCTCAGCAACTAGCGCAAGCCTGGCAGGGCGGCCTGTCTTCCTCCTCGCAATTACAGGTTTGGCAGCGCCGCGATCGCCGTGGTCAAGTTTGGTGGTATGCCCGCGATTTAACCACCGGGCATGTCCTCAACCACGCCACTGAAACTGAAATGCGCCGCTGGCTGGAGCAGCGCTATTCGCTCTAGCCAGCGGCTGCCCGCTAAAATTAGAGGGGTCAGCGAGCGACACAAACTGAGTTCATGCAGCGCAGTCACCTGCGACATCAGCTTCACAGAGCCTTACAGGTTTCTAGACTAACCAGCCTTTGGGGCAAGCTGGCGATCGCTCAGCTCGTGATTATAGGGCTGCTCTACTGGACGTGGGCACCCGTATCGCTAACGCTGGTAGTCCCGGCAGCGGAAATTCCCTACTGGTCAGACGTGGTTGTCGCCTTTGAGGCCGAGCATCCTGATATTCGCCTGCGCCCCATCGGCCTCAACAATCCGCAGGGGGATATCACCGTCAACCTGAAAGAGCTGTGTACTTTAGAAGTCACGCGGCGATCGCTCTGCGACATTGTCTACTTAGACGTCATTTGGGTGCCAGAACTGGCGGCGCGGGGCTGGCTGCAAACTTTAGATGACAAGGTATCTGCTGCCGAGCTGGCCCAGTTTGTCCAGAGCGACGTGGCCGCTGGGCGCTATGAAAATCAGCTTTATCGCCTGCCCTTCCGCGCCGACTTTGGCATGTTGTACTACCGGAGTGACCTGCTGCAGGCAGCCCCCCCACCCAGCACTTTTCAAGCGCTACTCAATATCTCGCAGTCGCTTCAGGCTGAGAATGATCTGCCCTGGGGCTATCTCTGGCCGTCCCAGCGAGAGGGGTTAGTAACGACCTTTGTAGAAGTGCTACAGGGCTATGGCGGCTTCTGGATTGATCCGGCAACTCAAACGGTGGGGCTAGATCAGCCAGCAGCGATCGCCGCCGCTGAGTTTTTGCGTCGAACCATTGAGCTAGGCGTCTCTCCTCCCCTAGAAACCTACACGGATGACGAAATGCTGGCCGCTTTTCAGCGGGGAGAGGCCGTGTTTATGCGCAACTGGCCTTACGTGCTGCGTCAAATTGAGGCGACATCTTCGCTGGCGATCGCTTGGCAACCGATGCAGTTCCATACCGCCGGAGAAGCAGGAGCCGCCTGCAAAGGCAGTTGGGGATTTGGCATTGCGCAGCGATCGCGGCATCCCCGGCAGGCATGGCGAGCCATTCAGTACCTCACCAGCGAATTAGCGCAGCGCCAGTTTATGCAAAAGACGAGCTATATTCCCAGCCGTAGATCTCTGCTCTCCGAGCCGACCCTCACCCAGGCCGCCGAAGCAGCTATTCTGCGACCTTCAATTGCTCAGTATGCAGATGCCTCCTTGATTTTACAGACGTACCTGAGTAAAACCTTGGGTCAACAGCTTTCTGCTGAGGCAGCAATGACAGCCGCTGCCGAGCAAACGCGAGAGCTACTACAAGGTGATTGAGCGCTGGCAGCAACAGATCCAAGGCACTAACTCAACCGCAATCAGCAAAATAGCCAATCAAGGACTGGTTTTCAATTTCCAAAGATCTACAGCAGCTCTAGAGATGATTTTTAACTGACCTAACTGATTTCAATCTGGGCAAAATTACTGAAATTAACGTTTCCAATTTTTTACTCTCAAAAAATTAAGATTATTTTCTATCTTTGGAAAGAGGTAAAAACGCTACAGAAGTATTCCTCAAAGTTTTTTAGATTTAGCTAGTCTGCGATCTCGGTAATGTATAAGTACTTTATTGATCCCCGACAATGAGGATTTAATCGCTTTTAGTAAAGCAAACTTACGGAAAGATAAAGAAACTATAAAGGCAAGGCTGGGATCTAAGGCTATGAAAGCACTTCAGCCATAAAGGTTTAGGGCTATTGATCTAGATAAATAGAGTTTGCCATCTTAGTTGAGAATAGCGTTCAGAACTCATCTTTATAGGTGTCATATGAGAACCGCAAGGATTGGAACTTCTAGTTGCTGCTGCTGTCAGTTTTATACGCCTGAAGGGCGTCGCGGCGGCCAGTGCAGCAAGCTCAGCGTTCCTGTACGCAGTTCTTGGAAAGCCTGCTGCTTAGCGATCCCAGCTTTTGCCGCAGAAATTCCCTTGAAGCGACAAATTGAGATCTGGTCACAGGACTTTTTGATGCCTCCGGCTGAGATCCCCGATTTAGAAACATCAGATAATGCCTATTCATCGGCTCGCTGATAACTGATGCAAATTTTTGATCCCAGCGTTTAATAGCGCTGGGAATTTTGCTGACAACAAACAATTTAGGAGATTCTACGGTAGCCAAGGATACTGACTAAAGTCTGGGGAGCGTTTCTCTAAAAAAGCCTGTTTCCCTTCGGCACCTTCTTCACTGAGGTAATACAGTAAGGTGGCATTGCCAGCCAGTTCTTGTAAACCAGCTTGACCATCGCAGTCAGCATTAAAAGCTGACTTTAAGCAGCGAATTGCCAGAGGACTTTTCTGCAGAATTTCTTGTGCCCATTGCACTCCTTCTGACTCAAGCTGCTCTACTGGAACAACGTGATTAATTAAACCCATTTCTAGAGCCGCTTGAGCCGAATATTGGCGGCAAAGAAACCAAATTTCTCTCGCTTTCTTCTGCCCGACAATTCGAGCCAAATAGCTAGCGCCAAACCCACCATCAAAGCTGCCTACTTTGGGACCTGTTTGACCAAAAACGGCGTTGTCTGCGGCAATCGTTAGATCACAAACGAGGTGTAAAACATGCCCGCCGCCAATGGCATAGCCTGCCACTAGAGCAATTACAACTTTAGGCATAGAGCGGATGAGACGCTGCAAATCTAGCACATTCAGCCGAGGCACGCCATCTTCGCCGACATAGCCTGCCTTGCCGCGCACGCTCTGATCGCCGCCAGCACAGAAAGCATACTTACCATCAGTGTGGGGGCCTGCTCCAGTCAGCAGCACAACGCCAATGCGCGTATCTTCTCTGGCATCAGAGAAAGCATCATACATTTCAAACACGGTTTTAGGCCGGAAAGCATTGCGCTTGTGGGGACGATTAATCGTAATTTTGGCGATGCCTTCTGTCTTCTCATAGAGAATATCTTCGTAGGATTTAGCGGTCTGCCACTGAGCGTTCATAGAATTGCGATCGCAAATTGAGTTGCATAAATAATGTTGATAGCGGCAACGGATGACTTGCTGATAGGCGGTGCTGCTGTATCCGGCTCTCTCAAGAACTCACCGTCACGCTGTCCCATAGGTTACATCACTGCTGCGGATAGTTAACCTAGTCGCTCTCTGATTTACCGGGCTCAGCCCTGTTGCCGATTACGGGGCTGCCGCTAGAAAAGCTCAAAAAGGCTAGGATCTAAAGCGGAGACAACTGCTGCTAAACGTTAAGATCCACTTCAAATCAGCTCAGGACTGTCTCAGAATAGACAAAGCTTCTTAGTCGTTAATCCTTGTTACAGCACCCAAAGCAAATACTCATGGCTTACTACTGGTTTAAGGCGTTTCATCTCATTGGCGTTGTCGTTTGGTTCGCTGGGCTGTTCTATCTAGTCCGTCTCTTCATTTATCACGTTGAGGCCGAAGCCGAACCTGAACCAGCCCAAAGCATCCTCAAGCAGCAGTATCAGCTCATGGAAAAGCGGCTGTACCACATCATCACCATGCCCGGCATGGTTGTAACGGTTGCTATGGCGGTAGGAATGCTGGTGCTGCAGCCAGCCCTGCTGCATGACGGTTGGCTCCATGCCAAGCTGGGACTCGTGGGCCTGCTGCTGATCTACCATTTCTACTGCGGCCGCTTAATGAAGCAGCTTGAACGCGGCGAGTGCCGCTGGTCTGGGCAACAGCTTAGGGGCCTGAACGAAGCGCCCACCCTGCTGCTGGTGCTGATTGTGATGCTGGCTGTCTTTAAAAATAGTTTTCCAACCAGTGTGGCCCCCTGGCTGATCTTCGGACTGATTGTTCTAATGCTGGCGACGATTCAGCTCTATGCCAAGAAGCGCCGTTTAGACAAAGAAAGAGAGCAGTCTGCAGCGATCGCCTCCCAAGGCGATCAGGCCCTGCAAAACTAAGATCTAGCCAATTATTTACCAGACAAACTGCTGTGGCTAGCAGTAAGCTGCCTATTGCCCCTAGCCCTTAATCCATTTTTCTCAGGATCCATCTTGCTGCAGACTGATTGCGTCTTCAAAAAATTTTAGTTACGATTTATTTACAAGGACTTGACTGAAGTCCGAGCGAATGAAGTAACAGAGGTCACAGTCATGGAAGAACAGCAAAAGTTTGGTTTTACTCGCTTTGCCGAAAACTGGAACGGTCGTCTAGCAATGCTAGGCTTCACCATCGGCATCATCACTGAGCTGATTACGGGTCAAGGTATTTTGTCTCAGATTGGCTTGATGTAGCTTCAGCAGATAAGCGCTGCTGGTTTCGCTTAGTGTCCAGCGGCGTCATCCTGCCTATGTATGAGCGTGTTTTAGGCGCGCTCATTTTTCAAGTTAAGGCTAACGTTCAAGGTGGGCAATGCTCACCTTTTTTGTTTAAGCCAATCCGGAGCCAGGTCACGAGGCTGAACTTTGCCAGGTTGAGACTGTTCGCAAGGCGGCTGGAATCTCAGCGTCAGGCGGAAATTCTAAAGTGGTTTCTCGGTAGCCCAAATAGCCCGACTCAGTAAACGAAGTCAGCATACGCACTAGGGCAATCCAGACCTGCTCCTCGTATTCCCAGTCTTTACCCCGATAGGCTCGATCGGCAATGGAGCGCAGCGCCCAAAAATAAGTATTGCGAACAACACCCCCTTGGCGGCTGTACTGCGGCACATCATCCTGATGTAGATAAATAACTTGGTTGTTAATCCTGGCTCTCATGTCCGTTTGCGGTCACGGTTTTGGCGGCGTCAAGGCAAGCTAGCTGAAAAAGACCTCAAATTTATGCTCTGATCGAAGGACTGCTACATCAAAACTGCTATGGTCGCCGCTGTTTCACTGCAAAATGTGCACAAGGTCTACAACAATATTCACGTAGTGAATGATTTGTCACTGACCATTCATTCCGGCGAAATTTTTGGTCTGCTAGGCCCCAACGGTGCTGGGAAATCGACTACGCTTCGTATGTTAACAACCCTAACGCAGCCGACGCAGGGGGATGTGGTGGTAGCAGGTTATGATGTCTGCCGGCAGCCTCAAGAAGTGCGGCGGCAGATTGGGGTGGTTTTACAGCAAACCAGCGTCGATGGCGATCTCTCGGTTTGGGAGAATATGGAGTTTCACGGACGTATGCACCATATTCCCAATGCTCAGCGTCGTCAGGGGATCCGGCAGTGGCTGGACTATGTTGAACTGAGCGATCGCCGCGATAGTAAGGTCAAAACCCTTTCTGGCGGCATGAAGCGTCGCCTCCAGATTGCGCGGGCGCTGCTGCACCAGCCTAAAATCCTGTTTTTGGATGAGCCGACTGTGGGGCTAGATCCGCAAGCCCGCAGGCGACTCTGGGAAATTATTAAAGGGCTAAATAGCCAGCAGGGTATGACCCTATTGCTGACTACTCACTACATGGAAGAGGTCGAGTATCTCTGCGATCGCATCAGCATTATGGACAGTGGTTGTCTAATTGAAACGGGTACCCTCAGCGAACTGCGTCACCGCCACGGCCAGGGCATTGTGATGAAAAAAGAGGGCGATCGCTGGCGGTATCAGTTTTTTGCCACGCTGGAGGCCGCTAACCAGCACCTCAACCAGCAGGAAGATAAGACTGACATGATGGCCAGAGCGTCTAACTTAGAAGATATCTTTGTAGAGCTAACCGGCCATAACCTGGACTAGCTCTGATAAAGTTAGAAGTTACGCCGTTCAAAATTCAAGACACTAGGGGTAGTGATAAGCTTCCCCCTGTCCTTATCATCAATAAGGGGGGCGGCGACAGCCGGGGGGATCTTGCAGTTAGTTAAAACCTCGTCAAGTGCGTAAGCCCTGAAAGTCTTACTCACTCAATTTAATATCTTGGCGCTATGTCCCGGCTTGCTAGCAAAATTGAAGCCATTCTCTATCTCAAAGGCCAGCCCCTCTCAGTCCCTCAGATTGCCGAATATGCTGGCTGCGAAAAAGGTGAAGCTGAGGAAGGACTAATTGAGCTGATCACAGACTATGCTCACCGCGATAGCGCCTTAGAAATTACCGAAACCCAATCGGGCTACAGTCTCCAGCTCCGGCAAAGCTTCAAGTACTTGGTAGATACCTTAATTCCGCTCGACATTGGGGTCGGGGCGCTGAGAACTCTAGCCGCGATCGCGCTCAAGGGGCCGCTAAGTCAGACCGATCTGGTCGATCTCAGGGGGTCGGGGATCTATCAGCAAGTGTCCGACTTAGTGGAGCTAGGCCTAGTGCGTAAACGTCGTCAGACAGATGGACGTTCTTTCTGGCTACAGGTGACCGATAAGTTTTATCGCTACTTTGAAATTGATCAGCTACCCCAAATTCAGCCGCGAAATCCGCTGTCCGATCCGTCAGACGATGAGCCGATTGAGGCAGGTGAGCCACCAGACTCCTGAGGATCTGTCACACTTCACCCCGCCCTCACTAAATGATTAAGCTATGATTAATCTCCAAAGACATGGGCAAACGTCTGCCGGATTTTGACCCACCCTGAAAAAAGCAGCCATTGCCCTCGACAGGTTTTTAGCTGAAAAGTGGATCAAAACCCCGCATCGGATCTAAGGTAGAAAAGGAAGTTAACCTAAGTTTCTATGGTCTTCAACCCTGAAAACGCCGATTTCATGAGCGTCAACGCCGAAAGCGCCCAGGCTAATCAACTGTTGAAGTATCTTCAACATCAGTCACCGGAAGTTTTAACCCGGGTGGCGCAGTCGGTCAGCTCAGAAATCAAGCAAATTATTTCTCAGAATGTTCAGGGCTTGGTGGGCGTTTTGCCAGCCGATGGCTTCAACGTTCAGGTAACTACCGATCGGGAAAACCTGGCAGGGCTATTGGCCTCAGCCATGATGACCGGCTATTTTCTCCGCCAGATGGAGCAGCGCATGGAGCTAGAGGAAAGCCTAGCCTCTTCTCTATCTATTGGTGAGTTTGAAAACGATTAGTCAAGCTTTAATCTCGCAGGTCTTGAGGCAGTGAAGTCGGCTTAACTTCAATCGTCTCTTCTTCGCCCGCGCGATCAATTTCTACAGAGAGGGTTTTGCCAATTTCGCTGGCCTCAACCTGAGCCTGTACCTCAGCCGCGTTACTGACCGGCTGCTGGTTAACCTGCTTAATGATATCGCCTCGCCTGAGTCCTGCCGCCTCGGCCGGTGTACCCTCCATGACGCGGACAATAATTACCCCTTCGTCCTGGTTTACCTCTATTCCCAGTTCTGGGTCTTCGTTGATGCGCTGCCGCATCTCCGGCGTAAGGTTGACCATCTGTACGCCCAAATAGGGATGCTGGACTTCACCTGTATTAAATAGCTCATCGGCGATCCGCTTGGCGGTCTCAATGGGAATCGCAAAGCCTAAGCCCTGAGCATTGGCCCGAATCGCCGTGTTGATGCCAATGACCTGACCGCGATCGTTGAGCAGTGGCCCGCCGGAGTTACCCGGATTGATCGCCGCATCGGTTTGGATGAACTGCACCCGCTTACCGGGAACCCCTACCTGGTAGCTACTGCGGCCAATGGCGCTAATGATGCCCGCCGTCACCGTGTTGTCTAAGCCTAAGGGATTGCCAATCGCGATCGCCCACTGCCCTGGCACCAAATCCTCAGTACTGCCCAGCGTGACTTTTGGCAGATCGGTCGCCTCAATTTTAATCACGGCCACATCGGTAACTGAATCGGTGCCAATCACCTCCCCCTCAAAAGTACGACCGTCCTTGAGCGTGACAGTGACTTCTGTCGCCCCATCGACAACGTGAGCATTGGTGATGATCTTGCCGTTAGCATCTAGGATAAAGCCCGACCCCGTTCCCTGCTCGATTCGCTCTGGTAAAGACGACGGTGGCGGCATGTCATCGCCAAAAAATCGCTTAAAGAGGGGATGCTGAAACGCACCCGATAGCTCATCAGTGACCGGACGAGCCGCATCAATACGCACAACAGCAGGGCCAATTTTTTCTACGGCCTCAGCAATAAAGTTAGGATCGCTCTGAGCGGGAACTAACGGAACTGCTGCCTGAACCGCCGTCTCCAAAGGCGTCTGCAGCGCTGCAGAAACTGTCCCCGAAGAGTTACCAGCAGATTGCTCTGGCCCAGCCTCCTGCGCTAGGTAGTAGTGCCCTGCAAAACCAACTCCGCAGCCTACCCCCAAAAGGACGGTATACAGTCCCAACCGTTGAAATGAGAAACTCATGTCAATTCCCTATGGCAAAAGAGCAACTCTATATAGACGCCTGTTTAGCAGCGCTCATCTTTACTGTAGCGAATCGGCTTGAACAATTTTGCTTCCCCTGCGTCTTCATTGAGAAACAGCCGTTCAATTGTGCGGAAAGCCAGATTCAGTGGATGAATCTTTAAGAGCACGCTTAGATCATTGTAGAGGAGCAAACGTTTTCAATTCACTGATAGACCTGTGCAAATTTTGAGATTAGCTGTTCCTACCCCTAGAAGTTATCGCCGATGGGTTTTCATAATGGCTGGCCTGCTGCTGGCTGGCCCGCTTTGGGTAATCCCAGCGATCGCCCAAAGTAGCGCCTCCTTGTGCCGTCCCCCGGCAACTGAGCGATTTGAGCGTCACCGCGTTGTTGCGGACGACACCCTAGAAAGTATTGCCCAGCAGTACAACTTAGTTCCTGCGACCCTCCTGGGCTTAAATCCGGCGTTGCGCCAGGGCGGCTTGACCCCTGGCACCGATATTTTGATTCCGCCTTTCAACGGCATTCAGGTGCAGGTCGCCGCTGGTCAAACCTGGCAGGACGTGGCTGCAGCCTATGGAGTCCGCGCCGATGTGCTGTTTGAGGTCAATGGCTGCCAGGCTCAAGTGCCCCCAACTATTTTTGTGCCAGGGATCAACTGGTTTCCGGGACTCGCGACAACCAGTTCTGCAGCAAGAGCCCCTAGCCCAAATCATGATTTACGCGGTTATCCTCTCCCCAGTCAGGCAGCCCTAATCATGAACTACGGCTGGCAGCCTGACGCCAACCGGGAAAAGCTGGCTTTTAGCAACGGTATTGCCCTCGCGGCGGCCCCGGATACCCCTGTCCTCGCGGTAGGAGATGGCGTTGTTGCTTTCGTGGGTCAGCAGCCAAGCTACGGCAATCTGGTGGTCATCAATCACCGCCAAGGTCTGCAGACCCGTTACGCCCACCTCAATACGCTTTCAGTCTCTGTCGGCCAGCAGATTCGCCAGGGAGATGAAATTGCTACTATTGCCGCAGCTGAGGTAGCCAATGAGACTTCTTATCTGTACTTTGAAGTTCGCCTAAATTCCCAGTCGGGCTGGGTGGCCCAAGATCCTAGCCGTTACCTCTCATTGGTTGATCTACGGCAATAAAAATGTGCCGCTTTTAGCAGAAGCGCCTACAATTTTTGTAGCCGTTGTCTGTGGCAGCGCTGCTGGGCCTAGAAAATGTTATGACACAGAATCAGCGTCACGACTCAACCTATTCTAATCTCAACCTGTTTCCGTCAGAGGCTGTAAAGACAACGACTGAGAGTGCCTCTGATACAACCAGAATTCATCGTTTAGGCCAGCTCGCGCTGCGCTATCCCCTGTTTTTATTAGGGGGTATCTGGCTCATCTCCGTGCTGATTGCTGTCTCGGCTTTTGGGGGTCTGATGGATCCCGGCGTTGATCGCTCGTCCCAGGTAACTGCGCCCCCAACTCAGCAGCCGAGCAAATCGCAGAACTCAAAGCCATCGCCGTCTGCCACTGACACAGACGCTCCTGCAGGGTCTGCCGCTGCATCATCAACCAGCGCGATCGCAGCCACCGCTCAATCTTCAGCCGCAGAGCTGCCTGGGTGGTCACTACTGTTCTTGGTAGGCACCTGTGCCGCGGGCTGTTTTGTCTTGTCCCGGCTGCTGCAGCGTCCCGTCTCTAAAAGCACTGCACCTCAGCCCCGCCGCTCCCAGCGTCAACCCACTCCGCCTAAACCGCCCGTCCCTGCCGCAGGGCCTAAGCGGCTTAAACCATTTTCGGTCCCCCTGCCAGAGACTCAGCCCTTAGCCGCGCCTGCACAACCCTCTCCTCAATTCACGCCGCCTACTCAGATAGCCCAATCTGCGCCAGCTCAGGCAGCCGCCGGGCCGAGCACCTACCCGGCTAGCTCCGTCGTGACCGTTCTGCCGGAACAGGAAGATCATCCGCTAGACTGGCCAGAAGGCAGCTTGGCTCACCAGCTTGATATGCGTCAGCAGCGATCGCTGTCTTCTTTCCTCTGAGCTGCCCTTGAGTTTTCCCCCCGTTGTCTATCACCCCGACTATGTAGTTCCTTTGCCCACCGAACATCGGTTTCCAATGGCCAAGTTTGGCCTGCTCTGCGAGCAGCTACTGGCTGAGGGAGTGGTGACTAAAAACCAGATTTATCAGCCGGGGCCGCCGCCGCCTGACTGGATTGAGCTGGTGCATACAGCCGCCTATACCCAGGCTTATCGGCAGGGGACGCTATCGCCAAAAGCTCAGCGCCGAATTGGATTGCCCTGGAGTCCGGCCTTGGTGCAGCGGACCTGTACTGCCGTAGGCGGCACAATCCTGACCGCTAAGCTAGCGCTGCAGCAGGGACTAGCCTGTAATACGGCAGGCGGTACGCATCATGCCTTTCCAGACTATGGTTCTGGTTTTTGCATTTTTAACGACTTGGCGATCGCAGCCCGCGTTCTGCAGAAGCAGGGGTTAGTAAAACAGGTACTGATTGTAGATTTAGACGTGCATCAGGGGGATGGTACGGCGCAGATTTTTCAGGGTGACGCCAGCGTCTTCACCTTTTCTATGCATTGCGAAGTCAATTTTCCTAGCCGCAAACAGCAAAGCGATCTAGACCTGCCCCTGGCAGAGGGGTTGGAAGACGATGAGTATTTAGGGCAGCTAGCCGCTATTTTGCCAGACTTGCTGAGTCAGGTACGGCCTGATCTGGTTTTGTTTGATGCGGGAGCCGATACCCACAAGGGCGATCGCTTAGGTAAGCTTGCTCTCAGCGATCGGGGCCTCTATCGGCGAGAGTACTATGTGCTCAATACCTGTTTGGCGGCTGGGTATCCGGTTGCCAGCGTCATTGGCGGCGGCTACGCTGAAGATATGGCGGCTTTTGTCAACCGCCACGCCATGCTGCACCGAGCGGCCGCTCACGTTTACCGTCAGCATCGGCTATAGTTGAAGACCTGCTGTTGGCGCTTAGAGTTCATGACTACTGTTGCCACTTTTTACAAATTTGTTGCGCTTCCTGATTATGCAGACCTGCAGAGGGGGCTTCTAGACATCAGCCAGGCCAATCAGATTAAAGGCACGATTTTGCTGGCTGCAGAAGGGATTAATGCCACTATTGCAGGCTCTCGTCAGGGCATTGAAGCTGTCTTAGCCTTTTTGCGGCAAGATTTGCGGTTAGCTGATCTAGAGGCTAGAACGTCAACGGCGTCCGCGCCACCGTTTGAACGCTTGAAAGTGAAGTGCAAGCAGGAGATCGTCACCTTCGGCAATCCTGCCGCCAATCCGTCTCAGCAGGCGGGTACTTACGTTGAACCGCAAGATTGGAATCAGCTCATTAGCGATCCTGAGACTCTGGTGATCGATACCCGCAACGACTATGAAGTCTCCATTGGCACGTTTCAAAGCGCGATTAATCCACAGACTCAGTCCTTCCGGCAGTTTTCTGACTA
The DNA here is from genome assembly GCF_030405905.1 of Sphaerothrix gracilis Ecp01. Classification (NCBI taxonomy): domain Bacteria; kingdom Bacillati; phylum Cyanobacteriota; class Cyanophyceae; order Nodosilineales; family Nodosilineaceae; genus Sphaerothrix; species Sphaerothrix gracilis. Next base: position 113,010 of record NZ_JASATW010000010.1, on the reverse strand, counting down.
TGTACAGCAGCGCCTCGACCCTCAAAAGCACAAGCGGGTAGCGATGTTCTGCACAGGCGGTATTCGCTGTGAAAAAGCTTCAGCCTATCTGCTCAATCAGGGGTTTGAGCAGGTCTACCACCTGAAGGGTGGCATCCTCAAATACCTAGCGGAAGTGCCTGCTGAAGAGAGTTTTTGGCAAGGAGAATGCTTTGTCTTTGATGAGCGGGTTGCTGTCCGCCACGGTTTAGCCCCTGGCAGCTACGAGATGTGCCGTGCCTGCGGTCGTCCCCTTGATCAAGCCGCCAAGTCATCCCCTCAATACGAAGCGGGCGTTTCTTGTCCGGCTTGCTACGCACAATCAACGCCAGAAAGACGCGATCGCCTGCGACAAAAAAGAATTCAATCTTTTCCAGGTCAATCAGCCTGATTGAGGTTCCAGGCTCCGTGTTAAGCTGTCAAACCAAAGGCATTGTCGCAACTAGAGAGAGCGCTATGGAGAAAGCTGCCACGATTAGCTACGAGGCCGGAATTGCGGCTTTAGTGGGGGCTGGCATTGTGCTAGCCGGATTCGCTTTTGCTGGTCAAAAGCTGATTGGTGAATCTATTTTTCCGCCTCGTTCTAATAAACAGCAGCAGCAGTGGACTCAAGTGCATAAAGCGATCGCCGTTTGGGATATCCAGACGGCTAAAGCCAACCTCGTCCCCCTGACTCAAAGTAGGGATAGCTGTACCGCAGAGTTTGCTGAGCGTCTTAACGATCAGCTTGATGAACAGGGGGCAGAAGCTTTTCGAGCGGTCAACACCATTAAGCGATCGCTCAACGGTGAGCGAGGCTGCAAGCTGGAAATAACGCCCTATGACTTTGCCCCTTAGGCTTGAGGTTCAGTTAGGCTGCCGCTGCAAAGCGAATTTTTAGGTAGTCATCCTCCATTTTGGCACCGGCAGGCTGAAGTGCCGCCAGCGCTTGGGGTAACACCAGATTGCGGCGATGATTGCCAATGCGAATATTGAGTTCGTCAGAGGTTTTGCTTAGCTCAACTTGATCCTTAGGAATACCGGGCAGATAGACCTCTAAGCTGTAGTGACCGGATTCTTGAATGACGCGCAGCGTCGTTTCCTTGTAGTAAACCTGGGCTGGATCTTCAGACGCATAGAGGGTTTCCTTAAGGCGGTGCAGGGCTTCGATGCCGCACATTTCCTCTGAGAACAGCGGCACTTCTTTGACCGGCAGGGGGCGAAAGTTCTCGTGAATTTCGTGGCGATAGGTTTGTTGCTGATCTTTCCAGCGCTGGAAGAACGGATCCTGGACACTGTCAGGAATGATGCGGTTTGCGATCACAAGATCAGTGCCAACGTTGTAAAGACTCAGGTAGGCATGTGCTCGCAGAGACTCCTTAATCACCATCTTTTCGGGGTTGGTCACCAGCCGCACCGAAGTTGTAGCAGTGTCAGTCAGGACTTTTTCTAACGCTTCTAGCTGCTCGTAAAACTCATAGGGCGCATCCATAACTTCAGTCGTAGGCAGCGAAAACCCGGCCACGGGCCGAAACAGAGGCTCTACTAAAGGCCGCAGCGCTGCCGAAACCGCCTGAAACGGCTTGTAGAGCCGCCGCATATACCAGCCCGCCACTTCAGGCAGGCTGAGCAAGCGCAGGGCCGTACCTGTCGGCGCAGAGTCAATAATCAAAACGTCATACTCACCTTCATCATAGTGTCGCTTCATCCGCACCAAGCTAAAGATTTCGTCCATGCCCGGTAAGATAGCCAGTTCTTCCGCTTCAACGCCCTGCAGTCCCCGCGCCTGCAAGACTTCTGTAATGTATCGCTTCACTGAACCCCAGTTACCTTCTAGCTCCATCAGGGCATCTAGTTCAGCCCCCCAGAGGTTAGGCTGCACCTGATAGGGCACATGACCCAGTTCTACATCAAAGCTATCAGCTAGAGAGTGAGCCGGATCGGTGCTGAGAACTAGCGTCTTGTAGCCTAATTCAGCGCAGCGTAGCCCTGTAGCGGCGGCTACAGAGGTCTTACCGACACCTCCTTTTCCAGTCAGCAGGATGACGCGCATAAAAAGTTCTCGCCCTATCTCATAAATGTTACATTCTTTTACTTTATCGGTTTTATTGAGAAACTGGGTAGGATTTTAGTGCTTGTAACGCTTTTTATCGGTTGCCGTCAGAAATTTTCTCTCTGAAATAGTTCCGTTTACTAGGGAAGGCAGCAGAGGCGTATTTGCTCAGCCAATTCGATTCACGGCTTTTCTATGCTCGTTTGCGCCTCTTTTGGGCTATTGCACGGCATTTCTGCTAAGGCTGTCCGTAGTTTCTGACACGGGACAGGCCGCCGTTAGCGCTTATGATAGAAAAAGCTTATACCGATTGCCGGATTAACTTTTCTCGACCTCAAAATATAATTAGAGAGCTTCTAACCGTTTAAGAAATGCTCACACTGCCTGACCCCAAGGTGAACCTTCCCATTTCCGTTCAAGAAAGAAAACTGACAGCAGAGCGGATGCACGATGTACATCTGATTCTGGAAAACCTTTTTATGCGGGAAGAAGCAACAGTGAAGCTGGTTCTAGATTGCCTCTACGATGTTGGCTCAGTCAACCTGATTAACGAGAGATTTACCAATCGGCCGCTGAATCGGGTGATGAAAATGATTGCCAAAATGACGAAGCCAGCTTTTCGCTTTTTTGCTGTTCGCTGGTTTCAGAAAAACTGTCCTCGCCTCATTTCCGATTGGCTTTATACCCAGGTTATTTTTTCCGGTGATTTTTTAGAAGCTTCGCCAATTCCGACCCCTGACGCTGAAGGGTAGGGCAAAGCTGTAAGCCTAAGATCGCAGACAAGTTCATTAAGCCAATAGTTTTTCACCCGCTTCAATATTTGGCGTTGTTGAATCAAGGGATGAACCTGGTGTTTTCCGGTCGTGAGCGAGACGCTCACACTCCCTCGCCTATCATTCAGATAGGTTAGTGCGAGCATCTTGCTCGCGTTTTAATTCATACCCAAAATCAGCAATACCCAATATTTTTCTAAGCTAAGCTGAGCGCCGATCGATATACTCTCGCCAGTAGACAATTTGTTGCTGGTTGTTCAGCTGAATAATAATGGCATCGTCAGCCTGCTGCTGCTGGCCAGTTTGCAGATTCGTCTCGTGCCACTGCCATTCCACCGCCACAGCATTCTCCTGTGAAATAACTCTCTGCACCGTAATTTCAACTCGGTTATTGGCGGCAAAAAATTCCGTCGCCGCTTGGTAAACCTGCGATCGCCCCAAAAGGTGCTGACCCGGTGCGATGAACTGACAGTCTGTGGCAAAATCAGCCACAATCTGGTCCGGATCGGCATTTCCCCAGCCCTCAGCCTGACGGGCTACGAGCGCTTGGGCCGATGCTGGAGAAAGGGTCATGAGTACAGGCTCCCCGCTTGAGAAATCGCCGCCGAAAGTAACCAGCTCGCTATGACCTAGGGGGCTAATCCAAATAGCTAATGGAATCAAGCTGACGCTGAGGGCAGCCCGAAGAATATAGCTGATCATAAGCACCTCTAAAGCGAAGGGAGACGCGCCATTGACACGTCCCCCTTCGCTTTAGATCAGCCTGTAGCAGTTATCCTTCCAGGACAACCTTCCCGACCATGCCAGCTCCACGGTGAGGCGCACAGTAGTAGCTGTACTCTCCGGTAGGCATGTCAGAGGTAAAGGTGGTGGAGTAAGACTCGCCAGGAGCAAAGGTAAGCTGCTCATGAGAAATCTTGTCTGCCAAAGCCTTGTCTCCTGGGCTGTTTTTCTCATCAAAGATGACGTTATGAGGAGCCATCTTGTTGTTGACCCAGGTGACCGTATCGCCAGGCTTGACGCTGATGCTTGCCGGCTGGAAAACCAGCAGACCTGCGTCTGAACCCATTTTCACTTCATAGTTTTCTGCAGCAGCAGGGGCCGCCGTCAGAAAAACAGTCCCAGCAACAATAGCGATCGCCGCGAGAGCGATGCTAAGACTGCGGGAAATTCGAGCAATCAATTTCATGTTGACCTCTAAAGGTTGCATCTCAAAGGTTCTCCAAGGCAATATTTTATCTTGGATTCTATTAATTACCTTAACGAATCTAGGCGTTAAGACGGAGCTTTTGGCTCCCTGTTAGAAAAATTAGCGGATTTTTGCAATGCGCCTAGCCGACTCAGGGGTTAGGCTCCGTTAGCAAGCGGAGCTGCCGATCTAACCTAGGTTTGATGAACCATCATGATCAAGACCGCCCCGCTACGACAAACGCTAGCTAGCTTGATAGAACCTAACCTAAATAGATTCCGTTTCTTCTACAACTGCTGGTGCGGAATAGCGAGCTTTACCACCGCCCCACATGTCACCAATCACTTTCGGCTGCAGTAGGATATGGCCTGCGATCGCTACCAAATCATCCTCCGTTAAGCTTCGCATCTTGGGATAGATGTCAGTGCTTTTCAGGCTGGGGTGAATCTCAGCAATTTCCTCCAATCCATCGTAGGTGGTTGGATTTTCCATATAGTCCACAAGGGCCTCAAGATTGTTGCGAGGAGGCAAAGCTCCGGCAAGAGCCTCAGGATCCAAGCCCACGTCGGGGTTAGTCTTGGTGATTCCCGAAACGTGACAAGATCCACAAGCGTAGTTAAACTGTCGGCGACCCCGGTTCACTTCTTCTAAGCTCAAAACGTAGGTGTCTCCCTGCTCGTTTAGCTTGACCGTACGGGTTGCTTCATCTAGCTCAGCGGCAATTGCACTGGCGGAAAATAGGTGGCCTGAGAAAAATAAGATAGCCGCAAGAAGCCAAATGCATCTCTTAAACATGGTTCTCCTCAAAGTGGCTCGATTATTGTTATGCATCATTCAACACAGCATGACCCATTAGGACTGAGTCATTCCAGTATCACTATCATGCCACTGAAAGGGTCATTCCCAAAGTGTTCTATTCGCTTTCACCTACAACTGCGGTGGAACAGCTGAGGGCTATTAGCCAAAGTGCATCGAGGGCTGAACGCTAATTTGATTGAAATGAACGGCTTCGTCTAAAGGCTTAGACTTAGCATCTTCCGCCAAAGGCTGATGCAAACGAATCAGTTGGGCAAGGGTCTGCTTTAGCTGAGTTCGCGGCACGATGATGTCAACAAAGCCGTGCTTCAGCAAATATTCGGCTGTTTGAAAATCTTCAGGCAGCTTTTCGCGCAAAGTCTGCTCTACCACTCGCCGCCCTGCAAAGCCAATTGTAGCCTGAGGTTCAGCGATAATGATGTCTCCTAACATGGCAAAACTGGCAGTGACTCCCCCGGTGGTGGGATGGGAAAGTACTGGCATGTAGAGCAACTGCTGGGAACGATGGCGCTCTAGGGCAGCAGAGATCTTAGCCATCTGCATCAAGCTCAGCATTCCCTCCTGCATTCTAGCGCCGCCAGAAGCGCATACAATGACCACCGGCAGGCGATCGCGGGTACTCCGCTCGATCAGGCGCGTCAGCTTTTCGCCCACAACTGATCCCATGCTGCCCCCCATAAAGCGAAAATCCATCACGCCCAAGCCAAAGGCAAGGCCATCAATTTCGCCAACGCCAGTCTGCACCCCGTCATTAAGTCCGGTTTTACTTTGCATATCCCGCAGGCGATCGCGGTAAGCTTTGCGATCGCGAAACTTCAGCGGGTCTTGCGGCCAAATGTGAGTATCTAGAGGCTGCCAGGTGTTGGTATCGGTAAGCTGCTGAATCCGCTCATCGCTAAAAATGCGATGATGATGCCCACATTCCGGACAAACTTTTTGATTATTTTGCAGGTCTTTAGTGTAGGTCAAAACACCGCAGGCCTCACACTTTGTCCATAGGCCATCGGCAATTTCGCGCTCTTGGCGATCTTTGCTAATGGGGCCTGACTTTCTTCGATTTGCAAACCAGTCGAACAGGGACATGAAACTTTCTACCCTACTGCAATCACTAAAGCTCTATCTTGCTTGTTGGAGCTTTCTCCCAAATTTGTAATAGAACTATGATTTTAATCCTAATAGCTTCGATCCACGCTGCTGCCTAAGATCGTAATTTTTGTTTTGCGATCGCAGGGATAAACCCTACACCGCTAAAAGTCAAAAGACTTTTATAATAAGGCCCACACCCAGTTTGTAAAAATTAGTGAAGCCCACAGCCTTTTGTCTCTGGCTACCGGAATGGACAGGCCACAAATTTACTGAACTCCAGCGGCGCTGAGGGAGGTCAAATATTTGCAGGCATTCCCGCAGATTTACGGACAACAGCCGGTAGCGCCTAAAACCTAAGTGAATACTGCGAGGCGCTCAGGTAACGATTTGTTTATGCTGCAGAGAGTAATGGGGCGAGATTCTATCTACCAAGATGACTTCTTTAAAATTGGCCAGCTCTTCTAAGTACGATGCGATCGCAGACGATGCTCTTAAAGACGAAGATAACGCAGCTTGGTTAGTTCATTTAGCCCCCGATATTCAGCAAGCCTGGATCCAGCGTCTATACTGGCTGCGCTGGATTGATCGCCTGGCCGAGCAGGATCAATTGCTGCAGCATAGTTCAGAATTTGAGAATTTCTATCACGCCTGGAAACGTCTATTTGAGACGGGAGAAATTGCCGCTGAACACCAGCACTGGCAAATCCTCAACTATCTGGCCCAGCTAGGCGTGACCGAGCAGGACGAGGCAAATGTCTCACTGCGGGTATGGGATCGATATATTGAAGCGATGCGTGATTATCACCAGCCTAATCTGGCGATCGAAACGCTGCATGATTACGAACAGATGCTCGAACGCATTGCCGGGTCTTTTTTCCAGTGCTTCCCCTTCATCTCGGCTCAGCACCGGCAGGCGATCTGCTATTTTGGCCTAGTCGATCAGTTTTACAACAACCTGCGCGATCTGCGCGAAGATGCGCTACAAGGTGTTTGCTACTTCCCAGAAGAGGTCTTGGCTAACTTCGGGGTGAAGCGCTCAGAGATTTTGTCCATGACCTGTTTTGATCGCCCCGGCTACTTTCAGATGATGCAGTTTTGGACGGAAGAATATCTGCCCAGAGTGCGGCAGCAGACAGTTAGCCTCATTCTGGCCCAAGATCTACATCCCTCCTGGGAAATGCTGAGAGACTGGTGTATTCATCGCTACAACCGTGTAGAGCGAGTCCTACAGATCTGCCATTACGACTTCCAGCAGTTTCCCGAACGCTACTGGTTTGAAGTCCGACGCGACCTGGCTTATCAACATATCCCAGTTGCGGCTAGCAGGATTCAAAAAAGCTATCGGCTTTCAGAAATCTCGCGCTTTCTCAGATTAAGCCCCACGGTAATTAGAACCATGCAAACAGGGCTGCAGGTTCTCAACCGTTGGCCGCTGCAGACAGAAGCAACGCAGTTTTTGCGCTTTAGGAAAGCTGCTTACCGCTTTCCGGCAAAAAACCTATCCCAATCTTTTTTTGCACCAGTGCCAAAATCTCAGAAAGCCTGAAGCCAGCGCAACTTGTTGAAATGACAGCTTTTTAGACAACAGCTTAGGCAGCGGCTGTATCTAAGACGGTTTGTAGGCGTTGACGAAACTCGCCCTTGGGATGCCCGCCTTTAACCTCCCCCAAGATTTGAAAATCTGCGGCTGGATTTTCGCAGATCAGGTAGGTTGGCCAGCCCATCTCAGCCTTATCGGGATATTGGGCCAGCAAAATTTTGCGATACTGCCGGTAGGTTGTCGTATCCTGCATTTTGACATCAATGAAGTCAAGCCCTAATTCTTGAGCGACTTTCTGATCGTAAAAGGACATTTTGTGGCAAATACCGCAGTCTTCAGAAGAAAACTTTATAACGGCTACAGTCATGCTGTTCGCTAGGTTGAGACAACAACTAAATCCTACCTTGACCTGAATCCGACCAGTTGAGGAGAAATTTGCGGCTTTTGGACGGATATGTGGCGATCGCCGCTGATTTTAGGACTGCAGAGCGGACAGCACCGGACTTGGCTGAGCGGCCTGGAGATTTTCAGGTTTGCTCCAGCTAAAAGGAGCCTGTTGAGCCGCCGAAAGCCAAAGTAGGCGCTTGGCCCGCGTCATCGCTACGTAAAGCAGCCGAAATTCCTCAGCCTGTTTTAGCTCAGTCGCCGCCTGCCAGGCCGTCAGCACATCGGGCATAGCGCTGTCTCCTGCTTCTAAGTTGTGAATAGCGGCGCGGACTTGTGCCCGAGCGACTTCAGCCACGGCGAAGTCACCTAAGAATCGAGTTTGAGGCGGTATCCAGATGTCGCCGGGAATAGTTTGCCTGTGCAGAAAAGGAATAAAAACGATATCCCAATCTAGCCCTTTAGCCTTATGCATGGTCATCAGCGTTAGCTGCCCGGGGCGGGTATAGATAGCATCGACATCCTCTGTCTCTACAGCCTCAAATCGCTCAGAGTCTACCGTTTCTCGTAAAGCCTGAAGCATTGAGGCTAAACTGCTTTCACCCAAGGTTTGCTGAGCTATGCGAGTGGCTAACTTATCGGCGGTGGCCAGTTCGCTTTGGTTGTACTGCAGGGTTAGCCCCAAAAAGGAAATGAGGTGATAGGGCGGCAGTTCTAAACGCGATCGCAAAATTCCCTGGCAGTAGCGACGTGCTTGCCTAGCAGCTTCACTGCTCAGCACCGGATCTAGCGGCCCTGGATAAAGGAACTGCTCTGGTTGACTCACTAACTGATTGAGATCTTGGGTGGGAATACGCTGCCGCTTGACCAAAATTTGCAGCGCCGCTTTAAGTCGATCTGCCGAGTGGGGCCGTTCGATAAACTGCAGCATGGCCAGCATTTCAGCCGGAATGTCAGACTGGCGATCGCGTTCTCCCACGTCATATAAGTTAATCCCACAGGACTCTAAATCAACTCCTAATGTAGTTGGATCTTGCAGTAAGCGTCGGACAAAGCGACCCTGGCGATACTCACGTACCAAAATGGCTGCATTTCGGCTGGGATCTTCAGCTAGCAGAGCCGCAACCCGCTGAGCTATCAGCCGTACAGTCTGTTCAACATTTTCAGGCTGATAGATTTCAACACCCCGGCCAATAGCCGCTGGATTAGCGTCAGGCTGAGGATCGTCAGCGCTAACTGCCTGAATTGCCTGCGGTCTAAAAGGCGGATCGCCCACATGGTTCTGGTTTACCCAAGTCAATAGCCGGTTGGCAGCCTGCATGATCGTGGCCGTACTCCGACCGGCCTGCTCAATGGTGGCCAGTCGGCCCTGCTGCTGACAGTTTTGGCAAAACTGATTGAAAAAGACCGGATCGGCAGGTGTAAAGGTTGAGTTGATTGCCTGATTGGGATCGCCTACGCGGACTAGATTTGCTGCCTGAGCCGAGTTTTGACCCTCGCTGGCCAAAATTTCTAGGAGACGGGTTTGTAGCGGTGAGGAATCCTGGGCCTCATCTTCAAAAATGGCAAAGAATCGAGTTTGCCAAAACTGGCGCATTGCCGGATCTGCCAATACCCGCAGCGCTGCCAGCACCATATCATCATAATCAATGAGCTGACGCTGCTGTAGCAGGGTTTGGTAGCTAGCATACAGACCGGCTGCAACCGTCAAAATTTGATAGTCTCTCAGCCCGACTGGCAGGGCTTTCGTTGAATTGGCCTCTATCTGAGCCAACATCGCTGGTGTCAGGCCTGAGCTTTTTGCTTCATGAATTACGGTGCTGGCTAGCTCAGGTAATATTTCAGTGCGCAAAACCGATTGCCGTCTGAGCCGTTCGGTTTCTTCGCCGTCAAACTGCTGGCCTTCGAGTAGCTGCTGGTAAAGCTGGGGATGACTGACAATCCACTGCTCAACGCAGGCCCGAATCAGCCGATGACCCCGGCTAGGGGAGATGAGCGTCAAGGTATCTAAATGAATGCCCGATAGATCAGGGCTGCGAGTGGCAATGTTGAGGGCCAGTCCGTGCAGCGTAAAAACGACAAAACTGTTTTGCGGTAGCGCTAGTTCCTTTAAGTAGTAGCGAACCTTGGCTTTAAGGTTAGCGGCAGCAGAGCGAGTAAACGTGACTAAGACCAGTTGACGTCGCCCATGAAGCTGATGCCGGGCGATCGCGATCGCAGCGCCCACAGCCATGCCGGTAGATTTGCCAGAGCCAGGAACGGCAGAAACGGCTAGAGGTCCGCCTGACCAGTCAGCGAACGCCTGCTGTCCGGGCCGGAGCTGGCTGCGCCAGCGGTCAATTTGAGATTGGCGATCAAGGCGGGTGAGCATAGCACTGAATAAGCATGAGGGGAAAATCAGTCGCCGGGAAGCGCGGGCCGCAGGGGACTGCCGCTAAATTTCAAAGCAATCCTTTTTCACTACGCGGCATTGCGACAGAGGCCGACTCGGATTTGACAAATAGTTCAGGATGGGCCTGCCAAATTTGCTTAATCAGATAGTGTAGCTGCTGTAAGCCGCGCCGCTGCTGGTCAGCAGCGGATAAGCTTTGGGCCTGACTGAGCAGCGAAATCACTTCTAAGTCCAAAGCAGCCTGAAAGAAGTCCAGCGGCCAAAGCAGATCAGGGGCCTCTTCTAAAGGATAGAGTTGGGCAATATCGGCCTCCCCAACCGCTAACATTTCCAGTTCCGCTGCTGAAGTACAGACAATCAGCATCAGGGGTCTAGCCCAGCAAAGCTGCCGCGCCGGCACAACATCAATTGCCTCTGCGTAAAGTCGCACAGCTTGATGTTCTAGGAAAATAATCTGATGAGGACGAATTGACCCAGGGTTTTCTTCATTCATAGGTAGCAGCCACCCAAAACCTCTTGACTCAGACAATCAGTTATCAGGTATTCGGAGTCCAACTTCTTCTCTTTAAGTATGCGTCGATACATCAACAATCGTGGTTGTCAGGAACTGAAGTCTTCGTTTAGCCTGAGAGAAAAGTCAGTGCAGTTGCGACTACGCAGGCAAGCTTGCTAATCGCAAATGGATTTCCTGCTGACATGAATCGCTCATAACGTTCTTTAGCTATTTCAGGAAGGAGTATTCATAGTGTCTGTTGAAACGATCGAAAAGCGTTCAACGACTCGCAAGCTAGCACCGCGCTATCGGGTTCTCTTGCACAATGATGACTATAACTCAATGGAGCATGTCGTCGAAGCCTTGATGAAGACGGTTTCTAGCCTGACCATGCCTCAGGCTGTCGATATCATGATGCAGGCACATTCTAAGGGCGTAGCGCTGGTAATTACCTGTGCTTTAGAACATGCTGAGTTTTACTGCGAGGGTCTACGGGGACACGGTTTAACCAGTACGATTGAGCCAGAAGATTAGGATTTACTGATTGAAAATTAACTGGCCAGCGATCGCTCGCCGAGGTGCGCCTCTTAGAATCGGCCTTTTTTTGGCTATCTTGATGCTGCTGTGGGGGCCAATTGCGATCGCAATTGGTCTGCTAGCAACCTGGTATCAGTCAGAGCGCATTTTTATTGTGGCTCTGATTCTGCTTTATCTCATATTTATGGGGCTGCTGCGAGGCTGGGGGCGGCGCGTTCATGGTCTGCCGCGCCCGCTGTCTTATTATGGCCTGACTTTTTCAAGGCGAACGGCGCTCTGGTTCTTGTGCTCTTTCTTAGTAGGGGCGGCTGGAGTCGGCCTCCTGTTCACGCTAGAAATAGGGCTAGGCTGGGCTGAAGCAGAGCCAATTAGTCAGCTAGGACAAACGGCTTTAGCCGGTTTGATTACGGCCATTGGCATTGGCTGGGCGGAGGAGATTTTGTTTCGCGGCTGGCTGCTGAGTGAGCTAGAGCAGGACTATTCCCCCGCGATCGCCCTCTGCAGCAGCAGCCTGCTGTTTGCCTTAGCCCACTTTATTCGTCCTTGGGCGGCCATTTTAGAAACCTGGCCGCAGTTTTTGGGTCTTTTTCTTTTGGGGCTGGCATTGGTGTGGGCTAAGCGGGCTACCACGAGGCGATCGCAGCTACCTGCCGGTGATTTGGCCGCACCTGCAGGACTACATGCCGGACTGGTCTGGGCTTATTACGTTGTAGACGTGAGCGACTGGGTAACTGTCTCTAACCGTGTTCCGGACTGGGTGACGGGCATCGGCGGCAATCCGCTAGCTGGCGGACTGGGGTTACTGCTGCTGAGCGCGATCGCCTTAGGCTTTCGCAGTATTCGCTGGCAGGGAATTAATCGCTAAAAGTCACGCATAGAGCTGTTAATCGAGCTAGAATGGTTAACAAATATTAACTAACGCCATCATGACCCAACCCAATAAACCCACCAATTTAATCGGATTTACGCCAGCGGCAGAGCGCCTGAACGGTCGCCTTGCCATGCTGGGCTTCGTCACTGCCGTCGTGATTGAGCTTGTCTCCGGGCAAGGCGTTCTCCAGTTTCTCGGCATTCTGTAAAAATCTGGCTGCGCTTCAAGGGCCGCAGCCTCAAAATCAACCTGAGATGAGCTGGAGGCCGCGGCCTCCAGCTCTTTTCTTTTAGGCCACGCCCAGTAGAGCCGTCAGCAGCGCTTTTTGCGCGTGCAGCCGATTCTCGGCCTGATCCCAAATCCGAGACTGTGTCCCCTCAATCACCTCATCCGTGATTTCTTCTCCCCGGTGGGCTGGCAGACAGTGCAGCACGATAGCCGACTTATCAGCTTGCTTCACCAAACCAGCATTGATCTGATAGGGCTGAAAGATAGGAATACGTACATCAGCGGACTCTTCCTGGCCCATGCTGGCCCAAACATCGGTATAGAGAACCTGAGCGCCAGAGACAGCCGCCTGAGCATCCTGAGTCACAACGACCTGACTGCGATTGCCAGCCAGTTCTTGAGCCTGCTGGGTCACAGTTTGATCGGGTTCGTAACCAGCCGGAGTAGCCACAACTATGTTCATTCCCACCAGAGCGCAGCCCAGCATCAAAGAATGAGCGACGTTATTGCCATCTCCCAAATAAGTCAATGTTAGTCCCGCTAAGTCGTCAAACGTTTCCTGAATGGTTAACAAGTCAGCCAAAATCTGACAGGGATGCTCTATATCCGTTAGGGCGTTGATCACCGGAATGTCGGCATATTGAGCAAATTTCACCAGCTCTGCTTGGGCAAACGTGCGAATAGCGAGGACATCTAAGTAGCGATCGAGTACGCGGGCAGTATCGACGGTAGGCTCGCCCCGGCTGATCTGGGTAACGTTAGCATTGAGGTCAATAACCTGACCGCCTAGCTGATACATCGCCGCTGAAAAGCTGACGCGCGTTCGCGTAGATGCCTTTTGAAACAGCAGTCCCAGGACTTTTCGGGGACACCGCAGCTCAATCTGACCGCGCTTTAAATCGGCGGCTAGTTTTAGCAACAATCGAATCTCACCTGGATTCAAATCAGCAATACTCAACAGGTCTCGCCCTTTCAAAGACTCCATACTTATCCCTGGTGCCGACGGTAAAAACTAAACCTATCAGATTTCAGCAGACCGAATCTAACTTTTTGGCAGCTCTCGCCAAATTCCGCGCATCAGAGCTTGACAATAGCCCCTTTAAATCGTCATACTGGCTAACTGTCTGTCTAAAATTTTGGCTCGGATCAGGTATCACTCAAAAAGCTGCGATTAAAAGCTACTTTCAGGACAGCTACCTGTACGGCAAGGAGAACATATTTCAGCATGGCTTACGCAATTATTGAGACGGGTGGCAAACAGTTGCGGGTAGAACCCGGTCGATTTTATGATGTCGATCGCCTATCTAGTGAAACTGACGAGCAGCTCACAATTGACCGCGTCCTTTTTGTGGCTCACGATGACGGCGTCAGCATTGGTCAGCCCTTAGTTGAGGGGGCCACCGTCAGCGCAACGGTAATGAGTCAGCTCAGAGGACGCAAAATCATCGTTTACAAGATGCGTCCCAAGAAAAAGACGCGTAAAAAGCAGGGCCACCGTCAGGAGCTGACCCGGCTGATGATTGACTCTATCAGCCTCAACGGTAAGACTTTTGGTACAGAGTCTGCTCAGCCAGCAGCAGGCAGTGCTGACACTGATACCGATGAAGCTGAACAGCAAGCTGAAGAGTAGGCTTTTTTAGGCTAACTGGCTGATATCTGTTTTAAGATTGAGTTCTAGGTAAAAGGGAGAAATATGGCTCACAAGAAGGGAACGGGAAGCACTCGCAACGGCCGCGACTCAAACGCGCAGCGGCTAGGGGTCAAGCGTTTTGGCGGGCAGGCTGTGCGCGCTGGCAATATTTTGATTCGCCAACGGGGTACCAAATACCATCCGGGAAATAATGTTGGTCGCGGCGGCGACGATACCTTATTCGCCCTGGTTGACGGCATGGTTACTTTTGAGCGCAAGGGCCGCAGCAGCAAGAAAGTCAGCGTTTACCCTGCAACCTAGACCCCGCCGAGGCTAGGTTTGGCTTAATGAGAAAGGGGAGCGGTTGTAAAAACTGCTCCCCTTTTTGACTAGAAAAAACTGCTGGATCTTGATAACTAAATTTAATCTAGATATCCCATCAGCGCCGTCGGATCTTCGTCGATGTCGTTGGAGGCAATGGGGCGATTGCCGGGCAGCATACCCACATCAGAAATCACTAGCTTGCTGACAGCAACGGGCCGATGTCCGGGCAGGGTGTCTAAGTTGGCAATCTCAAAGGTATCTTCCATGACGGGGCGTCTGCCAGCAACCGTCAGCATGTGAGCAACATGCTGGTTGGAAGCGGTAATGGGCCGATTGTTGGGTAACGTGTTGGTTGAAAGCAACCGCGTGTTGTCGGATAAAACTACGATTTCTTCATGCTTGATGTCGGCTCGGACAAGGCCGCCCTTATTTCCTTTTTGCTTTTCTTGGTCCTGTTCTGGTTTGCCGTTGGTTGATGTATCAGTTGTGTTACTCATGCGCTGTCTCCCCCCGTCTGTAATAGTTTATACCGCTCAATAAAATTGTCTTTTAAGAGTGAGTTTACAAGACTCTGCCTACCCGTTTTCAATAAATTAAGGCTTGGCTGACAAGAGCGAAGCTTAAGAAAATATTATAGGTGAAAACCTCCGCCATTTACTTTACGAAAGCTAATTACCGTAATAACTCAGGGCTTATCTACGGCGATCGCGGCCTTAAAAAAGTGGGTGACACCGTCTAGGGGGGCTGCGCTATGCCCGCTGTGGCATCTCTCGTTTTGCCAAGCCTCCGGGGCTAGTGGCAGCCCACTCAGCCCAACGATTCTACTAAGATGTCCTTAATGCAACTGCTGTCTGTAGGATGCGGAAAATTTCATGAACTCATCTGGTATATCTTTGCCGCAAGTAGGTCAAACTTTACAAGACAGCAAGTATACGCTCAAGCAGCTCCTGGGTACGGGCGGTTTTGGGGTCACCTTTCAGGCATTTCACCACCTGCTCGGTCAGCCAGTTGTCATCAAAACGCTCAACCAGAACAGCCTTAATTCCCCTGACTTTCAGACCCTCAAGCAGCAGTTTCAGCACGAGGCCCAGCGGCTGGCTCAGTGCATACACCCCAACATTGTGCGAATTAGCGATTACTTTGTTGAGGCTGGCCTGCCCTTCATGGTGATGGACTACATCCCTGGTCAATCTTTGGGGGAGATTGTTTTTCCTCAGTCGCCGCTGCCCGAATCTACGGCCATAGAGTATGTGCGGCAGATTGGGTCAGCCCTCACAGCGGTACATGAAGCTGGACTGCTGCACCGAGATATCAAACCGCACAACATTATTGTGCGGACGGGAACGCAGTCGGTAGTTCTGATTGATTTTGGCATTGCCCGGGAATTTCAGGCCGGACAGATTCAAACTCATACCAGCTTGATTTCAGCAGGATACGCGCCTATTGAACAATATATGACCCAGGCCAAGCGGACACCCGCTACGGATGTCTACGGGCTAGCAGCGACTCTCTATGCATTAGTGACTGCTCAGATACCTGTGGCCTCTATTCTGCGCGATCGCCAACCACTGCCTGCTCCCCGCGATCTCAATCCTCAGATTACGCATCAGACCAACGACGCTATTTTACGAGGCATGAAGCTAGAGTCCGAGGATCGCCCTAGCACTGTGGAACAATGGCTCAGGCTACTGCCGGAGTCTACAGCCGCCGCGATCGCCCCTGCCGCTACCAGTGCCCCGGCTACACCAACTACCGCAGCGACGATGGCGGTGGCGCCTCGGCGTTCAGCTACGACTCATCCGACCAGTGCTGAGCCTGCTGCCGCCAAAGCAACCGCTGCTGCCGTCCAGCCATCTCGCCCGCATCCACCTTGGCTGCTGTGGAGCGCGATCGCCAGCGCCATTATCGTAGTCGGCGGATTAGCGGTGACAGCCGCCCAGCGCTCATTCAACCAGACTAACAACCCGGTTTCTCCCCCCCCAACTTCTGAACAACCTGCTGATCTTGAACCTGCTGATCCCGACCTCACCCTTGATCAGGATAATAGCGATGACAGCGATAGCGACCCGGAGTCCTCAGAAAACTCAGAGCTGGAAGAGACAGATACTGCCGATACTGACCAAAATGATTTGACCTCCTCTTCCGATAGCGAATCTGCAGCGAATATTAGCGTTCCTGTATTCGCCGTTGGTGCGAGAGAAACGCAGATAGAAAAGCAGCTCGGCAGTCCTGACTCCTCTCGCAGGGGATACTGGCCCAATACGGAAGCAGTGCTGTACGAAATTGAGCCTGAGCAAGTGACTTTGGGATATCTCTATGACACCGAATCGCGCCGAGTGCGTCAGACAGAAGCCGCCTTTGCCCAAAGCATACCGCTAGCAGTGATGCAGTCAGCCTTAGATGAAATGCTGGAAGTTCCAGCAACCGTTGTGGTTCAGGGTAATTTGGCTAAAGTACAGTCCCGTCAGCTCGATCGCTTTACGTTTGAACAGGGGGCTCTGAAGGGCTTGGTAGAACGCAACGACCGCGATCGCATTTACATAGGCGTGTGGGAGCGGGAGCTACACCCGTAACCCGTCATGATTGATTTGAGGAATAGCCCTCGGCAATCTCGGATTCTCTAAGCTATACTAAGAAGCACATATCTACAAGGGGCTGTAACGGTTTCGACGTACTGACGAAAGTCACTTTGTGATACAGGCCGAGAGTGAGTCACCTCTCGTAAATCCAGGCTCAAAACAAAAGTAAGTGCGAATAACATCGTTCCTTTTGCTCGCAAGCAAGCAGCAGTAGCTGTAGCTTAAAAACTCTTTCGCGAGCGTTCACGGTCTGACTCCGTTAAGGACTGTGGACCTAACCCCAACGGATGCGCTAATGCGTTCCCTCTGGTGAATTCATTAGCAAAGACCTTTACCAGAGCATCCTACTCTCAGGGATAAATGAGAGTCCCCGCCTCAAGGGTTAAAGAGGCTAAGCCTGTGAATGAGTGAAGTGTTAATACTCAGGGCGGACACGGGTTCGACTCCCGTCAGCTCCATTTTAAACTTTTCTTCTAAATATTAAATATTTTTCTACCCTACTGCTGAGTACAGGGGAAGCTGCTTTGGGCATGCTTATACTGAGAGTAAACCTTGGTATTTACCTTTAGTGCTTTAGGGCGAATTTGCAATAAAAAGCACGCCTCTCATACCTGCTTTTTGTGATGACTTCGAGACATAAGAAAATGGAATTTCCGATTTGGCAGTACCTCAAGCAGCCGGTTTTTAGCGCCAACTACAAAACCATCCTCAACCCCCGTCGTTTCTGGCGTTCATATCAGATCAACTATTTAGAAAAATGCTGGCATAAGGCTTTTCGACCGGAAGAACGTTTTCACTGAAATTTACAAAAATTTTCAATGTAAAGCGGTCTTATTTGAAGTTTTAGTCAAGCTTAGATGTTGATTGAAAATAGAGGTATTAGACAGCGCTGAACGCAGTCAATCTCAGAGAAGTCAGGGGTGTTTAGAGGGCTAAATATAGCTCCTCTAACGGGTTTAATCTCTGAAAATAAGCCGTCATAAACGATGAATTGCCGCACCAGAGGCAAAACCATGTACCCTGAGGAGGGTGTTTATGGCAGCGCTTGGGCCGTGACGATTTCTCAGCAAACTGACTTGCCCATTCTTGGCTGGCGAGAATGGCTTGCACTTCCTGACTTGGGCATTGTCAAGCTCAAAGCTAAGATCGATACTGGAGCCCGCTCTTCAGCGCTCCACGCTCTAGAGATTGAGCCTTTTAGTCGAGCCGAACGCAACTGGGTTCGGTTTGCGGTGTTCAGCAACTACCAGCAACCCAATCAGCCTTTGAGGGTTGAAGCTGAGCTGTTAGATCAGCGTCACGTGCGCAGTTCCAGTGGTCAGGCGGAACTGCGCTCCATTATTCGGACTCACGTAGCGATTAAAGCATGGCGGTGGCCGATTGAGCTAACGCTTACTGACAGAACCCAGATGGGCTTTCCCATGCTGCTGGGGCGTCAGGCCATCAGGAGGCGATTTGTGGTGGATCCTGGACAGTCATTCGTGCAAAGTGCTACTCATTCCCCTCACCTCAGTTCAGGTTCAATTCAGTAAGTTAGGCAATGAAATTTGCAATTCTTTCTCAAAAAGCATCTCTCTATTCTACGCAGCGGCTGAAAGAAGCGGGTGAGCAGCGCGGCCACGAGATGCAGGTCATTGACTATTTGCGCTGCTACATGAATATCACCGCCCATAATCCTAAAGTGATCTACTCCGGCAAGCCTTTGGAGGGATTAGATGCCATCATTCCCCGGATTGGCGCGTCTAAAACGTTTTATGGCACAGCAGTGGTGCGGCAATTTGAGATTATGGGTGTCTTTTCCGCCAACGAATCTCAGGCAATTTCGCGATCGCGCGATAAGCTGCGCTGTTTACAAATTTTGGCCCGCCGTGGCATTGGCCTGCCCGTGACTGGGTTTGCCCATTCCACTAAAGACATTGAGGGACTGCTGGACATCGTAGGGGGAGCGCCTTTAGTGATCAAGCTGCTGGAAGGTACTCAGGGAATTGGCGTGGTTTTGGCTGAGACGAAACAGGCGGCAACCTCGGTGATTGAAGCTTTTCGGGGCTTAGATGCCAATATTTTGGTGCAAGAATTTATCAAAGAAGCAGGCGGTATGGATATTCGCTGCTTTGTCGTTGGAGACAAGGTGATTGCGGCCATGAAGCGGCAGGGCGCACCGGGGGAGTTTCGCTCTAATATTCATCGCGGCGGTACTGCCGCCAAAATTAAGCTCACGCCTGAAGAACGTAGCACAGCCGTACGGGCTGCCAAGGCTATGGGGCTGCGGGTCGCTGGCGTCGATATCTTGCGCTCAAATCACGGGCCTGTGGTGATGGAAGTGAATTCGTCGCCGGGATTAGAGGGGATTGAGGCAGCTAGCGGTATTGATGTTGCAGGCAAGATTATTGAGTTTTTGGAAAAGAATGCTGCAGCAGGTAATACCCGCGATCGCATCAAATATTAGCTGCCTGTCAGCTTTCGGGCGATCGCGGCATAGAGCTATAGAGCTACAGGATTGATTCTGGAGCTGCTAAAAAGGCTAATCTGGGGCTGATCCGGGATAGCATACCTGATGCTGCAGCTAGACCGTCAGCAGCTACTCGAAGATTTCTGTTTGGAGGGCAAACCAGTCAGCGATCGCTGCTTCCTGCCATAGCCAGTTTCTGGACAGGGAGCGGTCGCTATTAAAGTCGTTCGGAGCGGCTTGAATCACGAATAGATAATGCTTTTTGGCGGTATTTAGCGCCCGTTGGCGCTGTTCGAGGTTGGGCTGCAGATTGGCAAGCTGCCGCATAGCCAGCGAGAGTCCAGCATAGGCACTGAGGGTTACGGGATTAGCGACTAAAGCATCATTGTCGGTGCCGATGAAGGGGGCAATATTTTGCTGCTGCAGGTCGAGGGCGACCGCTTCTTCCCAAGCGGCTATGGCCTCTTGATATTGATTTTGGCCGTAGCGAGCAAACCCTAGAGCAACCCAGTACTCAATCTCGCTAGGACGCTGCTCAACGGCAGCGTCCCATGAACGAGCGGCGTCATTGGCACTGTATTCAGGAATGCCAGCAGCAAGTCCCTGCCACTGTAGCCGACCGAGCAGATAGAGATATTCGCTGCTGTTTTTCTGCTTTTCCGAGGCTGCCTGGATCACTTCTGCCGCAGCTGAGAACCGATTCTCATCTAGGAGTCTTTCAACCATCTTGAGCGCTAAGGAGAGCTGATCTTGGTTGAAGGCTACCGTGGCGATCGCCACTGGATCAATCGTTTCATCTAGCTCATCTAGCTCGTTTAGCAAAGCCGGATTTTCTAGAATCTGTTCTGCTGTGAGACTGGAGTTACCGAGGCCATTCTGTAATACGCTAGCGCTGCCGACGGCAATAATCAGAGCCGCCGCCCCAACAAGCGGTAGCCACAGCTTAGGCTGCCGCTGCCAGGACAAAGCTTTCAGACTGAATCGGCTGGGCTGAGCAACGGCTGGCGAGCTGGCCGTCTGACCATTCGCTAGGACAGCGGTAGCCACAGACTCTTTTTCTGCCGGAATTGGCGTCTCTGGGCTGTCGTCCGACAGGGCTGCGGCCTCTGAGGTAGAAACAGCAGGTGCGCCTGAAACTGCCGTGGCCGACTGACTCTGCTCTGGGTCTTGAGGAGAAAGCTGCTGAAGTAAATCAGCCACAACTGCGAAGTCTTCGTCATAGTCGTCATCGGCTTCTAGAGCGGCTACTAGATTGTCGGTATCGGCTGGGGGAGAGGCATCAGGGCGATTGGCCTGAGCAGAAGCCGGAAAAAGCAGGTTATCTAGGGCCATGACTGGGTTGGCTAGCTGGCTCGTCAGGGCTCCGTTGAAGCGCGGATGCATGTAAAGCACGGGTAGCGCCCAGTAAAACTGATGGGAACCGTAGGCTGAGATCAGTCCTTGACGAGTTCGGTTGAGGCTTAAGTCAATCGAGTAACCTTGTCTGAGATTGCGATAGAGCAGGCGCGTAAAGGTAATGGCTACCTCATCCGGAATCCGCTCAGCCATAGCGATGACGCCGGGAACCCCGCGATTGATCAAAGCCTGCGCCAGATTTTGCTCTTGTCCGCCGTGGGTGTCGGCTTCAGAATAAGCACCTCGACATGAGTTGAAAACAGCCAAACGAACCCCATTGTTGACCAGGAGTCCCGCTAGGTCTTCACCGCTGAGCTGTTCTGACAGGCCGGTTTGCTGACTCACTAAATAAAGATCGCCGCCGGTCTTGCCTAGATTGCTGTGTCCGGCATAGTGCAGTATCTGAAATTTGCCCTGCTCTAACGCCTGTACCAGCTCTGTTCGACCAGGCTGCTCTAGCAGGGTAACTTCAACTTGGAGGGGCTGAAAATCATCGGCGGGTTTACTGGGATCGGGCACGGCTGGCGGCTGCAGTTCAGCCTGTAGCTGCTGTACCTCCCGCTTGAGCGCCAGTTTTTCTTGGTCATCAGGGGCAGAAACCACCATCAGTGCTCGTAAGGGCGTCTCAGATGCGGTGGTGGCCGCGCTCATGGCACCTGGACTGGTGGCAAAGGCAGAGTGATAGCGACAGAACGTGAGATCGGTGCCTGTGGCTAGTGGGCGATCGCCATCGTGTAAAACCTCCCAGGGTAATTTTTGTAGTTTAGGATCCTTAATGCCCAAACGGAGTCGTAAAACCTGCTGGCTGTGCTGGGCAATTCCCTGAGCTGTCAGCCAGCTATCTCGAATCATGCCTTGAAAAAGAGCGCTGTAGAGCTGTTGCCCCAGCATGACTAATCCTGGCGCGTTAGCTGAAACCGCAGCGGCAGCGGCAGCTTCTTCAGCCTCTTCTGAGTGAGCGGCCACGCGAAAAGGGGGGTGACCGGCCAGCAGGGATCTCAAAGGTTCATGCATAAGCTGCTGAGTTTGCTGGAGCCAGTCAGCCAGCGGCCAAACTACCTGCTCCTCTGCTAGGGGAGTTCCAGGAGCAACCTGTTCTGTGCGTATTAGATACCGCTCTGCTCCCACAGATGTAATCGAAATGTGAAATTCTTGGGTCACTGCCTTCACCCTGTTCGATTAATTGGCTTAACACAACTCTAGCGGCTAGTTCCGGCTAGGCTATATTAGTGCTTGCTTAAACAAAGAAACTTGATAGCGCATTAACTAAAACATCAAGCCGCAACCATAGCAGTTCATGCTTCATTCAGTTGGCTTCAATCACTGGCTCAGAAGCTACCTGTTCCCCATTGTAAGCGCCTCAAAACGCTTATATTGAAGCAAAGACTGCTGACAACTTAACTTGCGAACAGAGAAAGCTGTTAGGCAACTATGGGACAGTCATATCTAGATCAGACCCGACAGGGCAAAAACGGCTGGTGGCGATATGTTTTAGGCGTCATCGTGATTGCTTTTGCCTGGATCCTGGTGGGAGGAATAGTGGCTGCGATCGCGGCGATCGCTTGGCTAACCTGGCAAAGTAGGCTTACCGGCGTCCCAATTGACGATATTGGGCAGGCCCTCATCGATTTGCTGCAGTCTCCCTCTCTAGCGGCCTACATCTTTAACAATCTTCCTTTTATCTGTTTCTATGGCGGTATTTTTATTGTTATTAGAGGATTGCACCACCGCCGTCTCAGCTCTTTACTGAGCGCAGATGGCAAATTTAGGAGCGATCGCTTTTGGCTGGGTTTTGGTCTGTGGTTTTTGCTGCTAGGGATTCCTTCCCTAATTGATTACGGTCTGCACCGAGAGTCCTATCAGCCCATTGCTGCCCTCATGGACTGGCTCCGATTCATTCCCTTTGCTTTGGTGCTAACCCCATTACAAGTCGCTGCCGAAGAACTATTGTTTAGAGCCTATCTGCTACAGGGTCTAAGCTTAATTTCGCGCAACAGTTTTTTCCTAGTGAGCGTGAACGGCGGCCTTTTTTTTCTGGTGCATTTGGCTAATCCAGAACTACAGCGCGGCGCTCTTTGGCTATGTTTGATTTATTTTTCTCTTGGCGCTTTTTTAACGCTGGTGACGCTGAAAGAAAATCGTTTAGAAATGGCTTTGGGTATTCATAGCGCAAACAACATTTTAGTCGTCGTCTTTGTCAATAGCCTGGATTCAGCCCTGCCAGCCCCCACGCTACTGACAGCGCAGGAAACAGGCGATCCGCGTTTGACCCTGATTTTACTGCTGGGGCAAATGCTAATTTTTTACTACTTGTGCTTTGGTCGGCAGCGAACTAGGCAGCTTTCGAGCTAACCGAGCTATCCTGTGCGGCAATACAATTGCGGTTGTAAACAATACGCAAGCAGCAGCGTTTACACCCAGGAGTAAACCAGTCAACACAGCGCAAGAAATTGTTTAGAGACGCTACTATCACTCATGCCAGCGCTAATGCTACCTAGCTCAAGCAGCCTCAGCAGCAAGCAACAACGCAGCTATTTTAGAAACTAGGCACGAGCTGAATCCGACCGGCATCCATTTCAGCCATGAGCAGTTCTAAGGCTTCATAGTCCACATCGGAAACATAGCCTAAGCGAGTTAGCACGTAGTTAATCTCATTTTCGATATCGGGAGTAAGCTTACGGCTGTAAATTGCTCGCTCCACCAGACGACGAATTGAAAAATCAGGATTCATATCAAGGCACTCATGACATCGAACCTAGCAGCCAGTTCCGCACTTTAAATTGTCGGTGGCTATCGACGCCTTACCTGTGATCTGAACAATCGCCTACAGGTGATCTTGATCTGGGTCAAAAGGTGATCAAAATCACTTCATCAGTGAAAGCACTTTTGTATTCTGAGGCACCTTAAGTAAAAACGCTTACTAGAATCTTTAAACAAAGCCTGATAGAAGTTAAGTTTCGACGAATCGTTTAGGCGGCTCTGGGCATCTCGAGCTGAAAAGTCTTAAGTTCGGGGCATCTACGGTAGCTTTTCTACAAAGTCTAAGAATTTTTGTTCAGTTTTTGTAAGTTGTCGCCAAGTTGGGTGGAGAAATGACTAAAAATATGTACCAAACAGATTCTTCTATGACGGTTGTTCAGCCCAGCGGCGTGCTTAATGCGGCTAATGCGGCTGAAGTGCAAGCTCAGTTGGTCAAAGCGCTGGGGGCTAGTACAACAGGCTTGGTGGTTGATCTAAGCTGCGTTGACTTTTTGGACAGTGCTGGCCTGGCAGCCTTGGTTGTGGCACTGCGAACTGCTCGTCGCTCTGGTAAGCGCCTCAGCCTCTGCGCTGTTCCCCCCTCTATCAAGATCGTTTTTGAACTCACTCAGCTCGATCGCGCTTTTGAAATGCTAGAAGCACGTCCGGCTCAGATGGCGATCGCGGCTTAAATTCATCCTATATGAAGATAGCGGCTAATCATTCAGACAGTGTCGATTAGACTTAGTTTTGTAAAGCGTCTTTGAATTACGGCTGTCAGCGGTTAGGCCAACTGTCTGCCAGATCTCCATAGGTTCAGCTCAGGCAAATTTTCGGTTTGAGCTGTTGTTAATTTTTGAGTGTCCCTGTCCGGCTACGGCAGGGACATTTTTAGCTATGGGTGCAGGCTCAAGCCTTAGGAAATAAGGGCAATCCGCTATAGTGAAGGAGTAATTTATTCAGCAGATCTGGCTGGCTATTATTGTGGCGATCGCCGTTGAAACCCTCTTAAATTCAGAAATTTCCCGTCCGGCTCGCTATCTCGGTAACGAGCAGGGGGCCGTGCACAAGCCCTGGGAAGCAGCCACTATTCGCTGGGTGCTGACCTATCCAGAGGTGTATGAAGTCGGTGCCTCGAACTTAGGCCACATCATTCTGTACAGCGTTCTCAATGCTCAGCCACGCCAGCTTTGCGATCGCGCCTATCTGCCAGCGGCTGACCTAGCAGCCAAGCTGCGCCAAAGCCAAACTCCCCTGTTTGCGGTGGAATCGCGGCGATCGCTGAGCGAATTCGATATTTTAGGCTTCAGCCTTAGCTATGAGCTAGGAGCCACGAATATTCTAGAAATGCTTTCCCTAGCCGGGATTCCCCTCACCTGGCAGGAGCGTTCCGCCGCAGAGAGCTGGCAGGTCGGCGCGGGTAGCTGGCCGCTGATCTTTGCTGGCGGGCAGACCGCTACCTCTAACCCAGAACCCTATGCTGACTTTTTTGATTTTATAGCGTTGGGCGATGGCGAGGAACTACTGCCCGAAATTGGCTTAGTGCTGGAGGAGGGCAAAGCCGCTGGCCTATCTCGCACTGAACTGCTGCTCGATCTAGCGCAGGTGCCGGGGGTCTATGTGCCTCAGTTTTATCAGATGGCCGCCGACGGTTCGGTACAGCCTATTCGCCCCGATGTTCCGCCTCGCATCCTGCGGCGGGTTGCAACACCGATGCCAGAATATTCCATTGGCTTAGTTCCCTATGTCGAAACCGTTCACGATCGCCTCACGGTAGAGATTCGGCGCGGCTGTACGCGGGGCTGCCGGTTTTGCCAACCAGGGATGCTGACCCGGCCCGCGCGGGACGTAGCTCCCGATGCAGTGATGGATGCGATTGAAGCGGGAATGCGGGCAACGGGATACAACGAGTTTTCGCTGCTGTCCCTGAGCTGTTCTGATTACTTAGCTCTCCCCGCAGTCGGGGTTGAAGTGAAGAACCGGCTCAAGAACGAAAATATCTCGCTTTCGCTACCGAGCCAGCGTGTCGATCGCTTTGATGAAAATATTGCCCATATCATTGGCGGTACCCGGCAGACAGGGCTGACCTTTGCGCCTGAGGCGGGTACGCAGCGGATGCGGGACATTATCAACAAGGGCTTGACGAATGAAGAACTGCTGCGCGGTGTTAAAACTGCCCACGAGCAAGGCTGGGACAAGGTAAAGCTTTACTTCATGATTGGCCTGCCGGGAGAAACCGACATCGACGTTCTCGGCATTGTCGAAACTGTGCGCTGGCTGCGGCAGGAATGCCGTCTGAAGAAGCGTAAGCCGCTGAATTTCAACATTACAATTTCCAACTTTACCCCCAAGCCCCATACCCCTTTTCAGTGGCATTCGGTTTCGACCACGGAGTTTGAACGGAAACAGTCCCTGCTAAAGGCGGAATTTCGTCTCCTGCGCGGCGTCAAAGTAAATTTTACCGACGTGCGGATCTCGGCGATGGAGGATTTTGTGGGCCGGGGCGATCGCCGCCTCTCTGCCGTCGTGCGCAAGGCTTGGGAGCTAGGCGCGGGAATGGATGCCTGGTGGGAAAGTTTAGAGCGAGCTTTTGCCGCCTGGAATCAGGCGATCGCTGCAGCGGACCTATCTTGGAAATATCGTCAGGTAGAGAGCGGGGAGTGGAACGTGATGGACACAGCGGCAGATGCCGCCGATCTAACCGCACCGCTGCCTTGGGATCATATTGATACGGGTATTGATAAAGCCTGGTTGCAGGCTGATTTGCAGCGGGCCTTGGCAGCGGCGACGGTTCCTGACTGCTCCTTTGAAGGCTGCTCCCACTGCGGCATCTGTGGGCCAGATTTCGGGCATAACGTAGTGGTGGCTCCCCCGGAAATTCCCGCCTTTGCCGGACATTTCCAGCCGCCCCAACAGCGGGTTCAGCGTCTGCGAGTCCGTTTAGGTAAGCTGGGCGAAATGGCGCTGATCGGTCATTTAGACTTTGCCCGACTGCTAGATCGGGCGGTTCGGCGGGCCAGTTTGCCGCTGGCTTTCACAGGGGGATACCACCCCGGCCCGCGCATCTCTCCGGCGATGGCTCTACCATTGGGGGCAACTAGCACAGGCGAAGTTGTTGACTTCGAGCTGACCGAGATTCTCGATACTGAGGCGTTTCAGCAGCGACTGCAGGCTCAACTCCCGGCTGAAATGCCGATTTATCAGGTGGAGTCGGTATCGCTGCAGTCGCCTTCTGCCACCAAGGTACTAGAACGCGCCGAATATTGGCTGCTGATCCAGACGGTGGATCAGGCGGCTCCTACCCCGGAACAGTGGCAGATCTGGCTGCAGGCCGTTAGCGAAACGGCTGAAATTTGGGCCGAACATCGCACTAAATCAGGCAAGCCTAAGCGAGTTAATCTGCGCGATCGCCTGTTTGAGCTAGCGCTGCTGGAACCTGAGCTAGCCGTTAGCGCGTCGGTTAAACTGCAGCCGACCACAGCCGAGCAAACGGCTTTGCGGTTTATGGGTAGCTGCCGCAACGACGGTACACTGCTCCGCCCTGAACAGGTAATCACCATGCTAGAGCAGGTGACCCAGCAGGCATTTCAGCTCTTGCATGTTCATCGTCAGCGCTTAATTTTATCCACCTTGAACTGAGACAGCTTTGGGGCAGAGAGCTTAAACATATGCAGCAGAGAGCTAATCTTTTTCAACTCGGCAGAACCAGCCTAGCCATAGGTCTGACCTACCTGGGCCTGACTTCAGCTCCGGCCCTAGCTCAGGCCAACTTCCCCTCCTCTCCCAGCTACGAAGACCTAGTGCAGCTTCCCCTCACTGTCGATCCTGACGAAGCGCTGTTGGCAAGCGGGCAGGTGCTCACTGAAACGACTATCTCAATGACCTCTCTAACACCCCCTAGTCTCTGGTGGCAGCAAGAGCAGACGAGCACGAGATTTGGCGCCCCCCAGCTTTTGAATACCTGGATCGCGTTTTCAGGTAGCCCGCAGCAGCCACGGCGGATTGATATCGTCGTGAATCCGCAAATTTGGGAAGCGTTGACCTACTTAGAACGCTACGTTTTACTCAATCAGTTCGGCACTTCTGCCAAATCTTTTGGCTACAGCCTCCGCGTTTTTGCCGGTGGACGCTTAGTAGGACTGAATCTGTGCGATTTTTCTGCCGATGCCCCGCCGCTAAATCCTGATACGGTGCGCTGGCCAGAGCCTGACCTGGTTGAGGAAGTTCCCTGTACGGTTGTTCTAGACTATCTAGGGCGTAACGAATTGCCAAGACCCTAGCTGGCCTGTCGCATCTGCGCCCAGAGCTGGGTATAAGCCTGCTCGCTATCGCTCGGTAAAGGCTTTAAAAACTCGCTTTTGGTCAGTACTTCTGCGTCAGGAAGCAGCAGGGGGCGATCGCGCAGGGAGGCGGGCAGAGAAGCGGGCAACAGGCTGGCGAACCGGGGAGAGGCTCCATAGGTAGAGAGAGAAAGCTGCGTCGCGACATCGGGCCGCCAGCAGAATTCTAGCCACTGCTGCCCGACATCTGGCAAAGGCGCTACCTCTGAACTGTTTTTGGCGATCGCCGTCATTGGCCGTGCCCACAGATCTGCTGTCAACAGCGTGCCTGAGAGCGGAATTGCTGCTTTGAGCTGCCGGTAGCGCTGCATTACCGGCAAAACATCGGTAGACCAGGCAACCGCCAGCCAGGTATCGTTGCTGACCAGTGCCTGTAAAGCATGGGTAGAGCTGTAAAATTTGACCTGCCGCTGAAGTGACTGTAGCTGCGCTGCTAGTTCAGGCAGCAGCGGGGTCAAGTTTGAAGAATTGCTGGACTGCCCCATCTGCTTGAGGACAAGACCGATGACAAGGCGAGGATGATTAGGCAAAGAGATTCTCCGCGCCAGTTCTGGCCGCCATAAATCTTGCCAAGACTGAGGCTGCCAGCCCAGGGCTTCAAAGGGACGTGTGCGATAAACCATCATCAGACTGCCCCAGCGATAGGGAACCCCCCAAATTTCTCCCTCAGGTGACGGGCGGCCTTGGCGATCGCGCTGTACCAGTTCAGTCCAGCGCGATGAAAGCTGCGGCCAGGTTTGTAATTGTAGGGCCGGAAAGGGCTGAACGAGCTGCTGTTGAATAGCGCTGGTCAGCCAGTAATCGCTCAGCGTCACTAGATCAGCCGGTTTTGCAGTGGCGGGCTGCCCAACAGGATTTCTAATCCCCCAGCGGGATGGCTGCTTTGGAGCCTGTTCCCATTTCTGTAGCTGAGCATAGATTTCACTCAGCTGCTCTCGACTGTCGAATTCACAGTCACGGGCTAAGGATAGCTCTTTGCGAAAAACCCGCAGCAGTTGGGGGGGAAACGAATCTTCTAACAGCTCAACCCTGAAGGCGTCTGGGTTACGCTGACTACAGCCAGAGAGTAGAGCATTGGCGGCCAAAGTAGCCGTTGCAGTTAGCAGCATTCGTCTTTTCATACCTTTTATTTTAGAGCTGAACTGCCAATGACTGAAATTGGCTCAAGCAGCTCAGCAGGTAGGTGTAGTTAAACATGAGTCAATGCAGGTTGCGGTTGAGGAACGTTGGCGTAGCCTTGCCTGAGGCAATGAACAAACACCCATAGGGGTTGCGCTATCGCTTTAGCGCAGCCATGCCTGGAGAGCTTTACCCATCTCGCCAATAATTAGGTCCACCTCCTTAATAGCGACGCCGACCCGAACGTATTGTTTTAGTTAGGAATAACTGTCAGATTTTAGTGACCTATTCCTGAACAGCTTCAACTGAGCTGCTGATAAGTTTGCTTAGAAAAAATAAAAGGGAAAATCAGATTAGAGTATTCAGACTCGCATCCGTAATTGGATAGATTAAACAGTTGTTTTCACTGTAAAAGTGCAATTGTCGGATAGCGATCGCAAACAGCTAAACCCCTTAATTATCAACACTTTTAGGCTTATTTATTGCATCAAATTCAAACAGTTGTATATTCTTTGACGCTAAGAACCAGCAACTGTCACAGTTGACATGACTATAAGTCTTTAAACCTATTCAAGCCAGTTAATAGATAGCTTTATGAGCCTGCTTGTAAACTTTCCTACCGCTAACATCAACAAACATTAAATAATTTCGTAGTAATCTCACTCATTCCAGCAAAGTCCCTAGGATGGAGTTGGAAATAAATTGTTCTATTTGGGATCGAAGAATTTATGGATTTGCTCCAAGAGCAGGTAGTTCTGCTAACTGACAAAGTGGATGCTCTGCACCACATGATCGATCAGATAAATCTACGCATTGCTGAAATTCTATCTGGTCAACAAGCCTGTTCTGCCAAAGACGAGAGCAACCCACAGTTTGGGATTAATCCTGCAGTCTCTGCTTACTCAGGTGCGATTATCGGCTCTAACAATGTCAGTCACAAAGATATTCTGACCGACAACGCTTACATGAATCCGGAAAAATCAGGTTCTGGCAAAGAAATTACGCCAGAAGTTCAGATTCAGCGTCTTACGGCTCAGCTCACAGCTGCCTATAACCGAATTGCGGCGCTTGAAGAACAGCTCCTAGCCTCCCGCGCCCATCATTAGCAACTCAGGGATAGCTAGTCTGCTCAGCTTCTAGATGACCGACTGTTTAAGTCCTTTAAAATTGCCGTGTGAAGCAGCTTATGTGCTTTGCTGACAATCAATCAGTGCTTCGACGGCCTGTAATAGCTGAGGCATTTGCCACTGCTGAGCTAGATGCGCGGCGATGGCACACCCTCCTGCCCCGACGCCTTCTTTGACGTATCCCTGCTCATACGCCCGTAGCTGTGAGTAGTGAGCGTTGGCAAAGTCTATCTGGGCCGCTAGTAGGGGTACTCCTCCGATTGCTCGTGCTAGCCCAATCGTGTCGCCGGTAGCGTCTTCGACCACCCAGCGCGTTGTGCCAACAACTATGTTTTGGGGCTGCCAGATGAGGTGCCGGTGCTGCGCGATCGCGCGGCTGAGAGCATAAACCGCCAGCATTTGAGTCCCCCCCGCCAGTAAAACGCCCTTCGAGCGGCTCAAAGCAATACTCATGCCCGCTACGGCTATCTGCATAGGATCGCCCACAGCCGCAATCAAATCTAATGGATCAGCCGGTAGGCGATCGCCCACCAAACATAACTGACGCCACTGCCTCAGCCCTAATGCCGCTAGGCGCTGCTTTTGCTGATGATTGCAAACGGGGTGGCTACTGTTAATCTTGCCAGCAGCCGCAAAGCCTAGACCCAGCAGCGCTGCCAGAGCCGTAGTTGTGCCGCCGACGACGCACTCCGACAGCACAACATAGGGATTGGGATAGTCTACTGCCATCTGTGTGCCCCAGCGCAGTCCCTGTTGAAAGAGGAACTGGGCCTGCGCTAGCGTCATGGCTTGTCCTGTACTCAAACAGGCGGCAGACTGTCCCTGGAGGTCAAGATGGGGGATTGCCGGTGGCAGGGGCAGACCGGCATTGATAATTTGAAGCGGCATATTTTGCGCTGCTATAACCGCTCTTGAAATAAAAACGGGCGAAGCGCCAGCAATGAGAGGAGGTAAAGGATGCTGGCTATAGCGCCGTGGCCCGTGGTAAAGGAATTCTGCATCAGCGATCGCGGTGTAGCGGCGATCGGTAGGCGTAGCGCCTGCGGCTGAAATACCGGGGATCAAGGCTGTCTCCGTAAATCCCAGCACGCAGACCATCAGCGGCAACTGCTGCCGATAGCGAGCCAGCCAGTCCTGAGCCTGCTCTCGATGAGTGCAAATGCGAATCATTAAAGCTATGGCGTCAGGCTATTCATCTAGAAGCACCTGCACCCAATCCGGCGGATCAGGCATGGCAATGCCTAAGCGCTCAAATAAGAACCAGGCCGCCAAATGCACCGTGAACAGATAAAGGATACTGCTGAGAAGCACCATCAGCGTCGCCAGAATTTGAATAATAGCCAGATCCGGCTGACCTATTGCCCCCAAACTGATCAGGCCAAAATCTACTAAGCGATTGAGGCCCCAGTCCAGCAGTTGGGTAATTTGCGTTGTTAAATAAACCCACAGATCCTCACCCAGCATGATGGAAAGCAGCCAAACCCGAAAGAAAAACCCCAAGGTGCCAATCAAAGCGCCCACAAAGATGGTGCTATACCAGGTGGCACCCCGCACCCACATGAAGCCTAGCTGCACCCCCAAAACCGCATAGGGCATGACAAAAAGCACGCTGCGGGGTGGTCCCATCAGCACTGCTAAAAGCAGCCCTGAAACTAGGGCAGACATCCAGGCAGCGCGGCTGCCCCAGCGCAAATAGACTAGAGCCGTCGGCAGCGGAAAAAAGATGCGCAGGAGGGGGCCAGGCGGGAAATAGTAGTTCACCAGCCAAATCAGGCTGGCTGTGCTCGCTAGGAACGCCGTTTCTACCATCGCTACCGGGCCATTCGTTGGCAATGGTCGCGATCGCTTGGCTGACTTATTGGCGATCGCCTCCGGCAGATCTAAGCCTAGGTCTTCTTGCCAATCTGAAGCATTTGAGCGGGAAGGCTGCCTAGCATCGGGCAAATTCGACATAACTTTTAAATCACTTAAAGCCCAACAGCTAGACTAGCAAACGCTCCAGAGCGTCAATGTCGGGAATACAGACTGTGTCCCGATTGCGCGTAATTAGCTCTTTGCGCTCCAGCTTACTGAGGACGCGGGTGACAGTTTCACGGGCTAAGCCGCTAAGACTGCTCAGCTCCCGGTGGGGTAGGTTGGGGATTTCAACGCCCCCTTCGCCCACTGTCCCCTGACCGTCTGCCAGAAAAAGAATAATATCGGCCACGCGAGACATGCTATCAGACTCCCGCAGCCGCAGGCGGCGGTTAACCTGGCGCAGGCGGCGGGCCATTAGCTGGGCAAGACGAATACCGGCCATAGGTTCGGACTGAATCAGCGTCACAAAGTCATTGGCGGGCATATTGCCAATCACCGTTGGCACTAGCGTAATCACGTCGGTTGAGCGCGGTACCTCATCGAGGGGGGCCATTTCGCCAAAAAGTTCACCCTTGCCTAGAATATTCAGCGTGACTTCTTTACCATCTAGGTTGTAGGTACGAATTTTGACCCAGCCTTCCAGAATAAAATAGACTGAGCTGCCCCAGTCATTTTCTAACAAAATCACCTGATTGGCAGGATGGCGACGTGTTACCACCTGGGCAGTTGCCTTTTCAACCGCCTCCTGCGGCAGCTCCGCAAAAAAAGGAGCGGCCTGGATTAAGGCGCTGTCAACGTGATGATCTCTGGAAGGGTAACGAACGTCCATTGAGGCTCAAAAAACACGCTTTGGCATCACATAATTCGGATACGGCGGCTTGCACACTGGCCAAGGCTGCCTCGGTCAGCGCAAGCCGCAATAGCTAACTGCAGCCGACTAAACGAGATATATTACAAAACTAGCAGTCTAGACCCTCAAGCGCTAGCTGTAGCGCAGCCCTCTTCCTGATGTTATCGGAGTTATTAACTATAGCATCCCCCTTAAGACTTCAGATATTTTCTCAGATTCTTATCGGCTGCCGGAGAGAAATTTGTTGAGAAACGTCATTTTGGGGGTCGCCTGCTCTACACTTTGAGCAACAGATTGACTGAGGCAAGCTAATCTTTAGCAAGGAGGTCTGTTTGAGGGGTGCACGCTGTTTCGGCGATCGCCTTAAATAGCTTCCATCGCCGCATCATAGCGACATTGTGTTCAGGGTTTTTGGTGTGACTTCTCAGCAGGATAAAATTCGACAGCTGATTGCTGAAATTGACGCTGTACTCGGCGAAGCCAGTCCGCGCCTGCCTTGGGAAAAGTCAGGCGAGATCAATCAGCAGCGCCAGACCCTAGAGAAAATTCGCGCCTATCTCAATTCACCTTCAGCCCTGTCTCAGGCGCCGCTGGCCGCGCAGAATATCGGCCCTGAGACAGCCCCGATGTCCCCTGAAACCTCTGCCCAGCAAGTTCTGCAGGCGCTCTTACAGGAGATGGACTATCTGCGCACCCAAATGCTGCAGCCTATGCGGACAGAGGTTGATGCCCTGCAGCAGCAGCGAGACAGCCTGCTACAGGAAGTACGTCATTTAGAATTAGAGCGACTGCGGGGAACTGTCGATCGGGAACTGCCACCGTCGCTAGCGAACTTTCTACAGGTCCTCAATGAGCAAATGCAGGAAGCGCTAACGCAGCGCTTAACCCAGGCTATAGAGCAGTCAAATCGCGATCGCCTGCTGCAGGGAGACACGACGACCGACTTACTGGGAGAGGGCAGCGGCCAACAATTAGCTCAGATTCAGCGCTTACAGGCCCAAAGCGATCAGCTTTTGCTCAGGCTTGACTCGACCCTAACAACGGTTTTTGAAGCCCTGCAGAACAGCATTGACAGCTATCAGGAATCGCTGTCCCAGGGACTTAAGAATATGCACAGTTTGGGGCAGCAAGGAGAAGTTGTCGTGGCTGCGCTGATCAATCATCTGGCTGAACGGCTCAGCCGCGAAGCTTCTGCCTATTTGACCTCAGAAGCGCGATCGCCTGAAATACAGCGGCTGCTAGCCGCCCAGTCAGATACTTACGAGACAGCCGCGACTACTGAGATTGCAGACATTGCCGCCTCGGAGGCTAACGCCGAAGTTTCCCCTGATCTGTCAGCGGCTGCCCTTGATCTAGAAGCGCTTGACCTAGATTTTGACTTCGACGAGGACGAAGATATCACGCTGCTGCAGCTAGACCAGGAAATTACTCAGCTCCAGCTTGACGATGAGTCACCCACCGAGAGTCTAACTGCCGACACAGAAGCGACCGACACAGAAGCGACCGACACAGAAGCGAATCTAACGCCAGAAGAACCAACCGCCTCGGCAGTTACGGACTCTGAGCCGCTAGACTTTTTAGCCGCAGCGACTCCCACCGCTGCGGCCCGGCCCGATTCTCCTCAAGCTGATATCGATACGCTTTATGAAAGTCTGTTTGGTTTAGAAGACATTACAATCGCTGAGGATGAACCTCAACCGCTAGCGCCCGATGAACCTGTGTCATCTCAAACGGCGGCATCTGCCGAGAGCAGCAACCTCGCACCCGGCAAAACGGCAGAAACCGAAGATCTGGCGGCTGAAGCGGCAGCGGCAGACCTGCCAGAACCAGGAACGCAGCAGTCACAGGATCTAGATGCGCTGCTTCTGGGCGAGATGTCGGCATCGACGGAAACGCCGTCAACACCTATCACCCTGGATTCCTTTTTTGCCAGTGACGATGAAGACACGCTGATTCAGGCGACAGATACAGTGCCTGAAACTATTTCGTCTCTAGCTGAGCTGCTGCCAGAGAGCGATCGCTCTCGTCCCGCTGATAGCTTTTTAGGCGCGCTAGATGAAGAAACGAACCTAGCTGCAGAGCTGCTTGCTGAAGATGCCTATGTGCCAGCACCGCCTAATGAAGATCTGCTGGTGGATGAAATCTTGCCGGAGTCAGACAGTTCGGAGCTGGAGTTGGATGCGTCTGTACTGCAGCAGCTTAGCGCTGATCTATCGAGCCTAGAAGGATTAGACTCTGATGCGCTCAATGACACGGTTGATTTGATGGGCGATCACGCCGAGAATGCCCCAAATTTCGCGGCTGACTCGGCAGAAAGTGAAATAGCGCCTGATCCGACAACGACAGGACCGCTGAGCGACTGGAGCGCCTTGGCGGATGAACTGCAGGCTGAGAATGCTGAGAATATCGAAGCGGTCGCAGAAACAGGGGCTACGCTGGAAGATCTAATGTCAACTGCAGCCCGGCAGTCAGCCGCTGCTGAAACAGCAGCTTCACTCTCACTGGCGGCCCTCGATGATCTTGATTTAGAGAATTTGGATTTAGATGAGGATGACGAGGAAGACAGAGAACCCTCATCCCGATCCGCCAATGATGCCACCCTGTTTGATACCGCCGATGACGCTGAAGCTGAAACGGCTGCCGCGCTCGATGACCTAGCAGCAGGCCAAATCGATGACCCAGCAGAGTCAGACCCGTCATCGGCAGAGCCAACCGATCTGTCCTCAGCATCTTTAGCATCTCCCTCTCCCGCAGCCTCATCTGCTGAGACGCTTCAGCCAGAGGCATCTGCAGCAGCGTCGCTGGCTGAGGCTGCCGATCAGTTTGCAGCAACAGCTTCAGCACTGCCGCCAGAGACGCCCAATCCTGTTCAGCAGCGGACGTTTGCGGCTGAAGCAGACGATTCTTCACCTGAAGCTGAGCTATCAGCGCCAGAATCTGCCGTTAGACCAGATATTCCAGATGCTGACCCGCTATCATCGCGAGAAGATAGCTTGACGGCAGAAACCGAGGCAACTGACTTACGGGTAGATTCGCCAGAGGAAGCTGCCGCCACCAAGCCGCTCCCTGCGACAGATGCCCCTGTCGCCGCAGCGACCGTCTTGCCGACTGGCCCTGAGACGACATCTGCAGAGGAACAGCTCGGCTCGGCTACAATCGATGGCGGCCTGCCGCCTGCAGAGGATGAGACTGAGCCAGCACAGCAGTGGTTTCTCAGCCTTGATCTAGGCACTACGGGCCTCTCTGCCGTGCTGATGGATCGCCTGAGCAACCAGGTCTATCCGCTTTATTGGCTAGCCGTAGATACCGCTACGGCGGCAGACGAGCGTAATTTCCGACTGCCCGCGATCGCTCAAGTGCGCACCCATTCTGCTGCTGAGTCAGCGCAGTGGCAAGTTGAGGCAGTGGGTCTATCAGCGCTGACGCGATCGCAGTCTTCCAGCGCAGCCACTCCCAGCCCTGATCAGCTCATGCTGCGCCACTTTAAGCCGTTGCTCAAAGTAACGGTGCCGCTGGACGAAATGACTCCGCAGCTACAGTGGTCTGAGCGTCATCAGCTCCCGCTTGCCTCTGTGCAGGCGGTTTTACAGCAGCTATTAGCGAATCTGCGCGATCGCGCCTGCGCAGCCTTGGGCCTCACCCAGCCGTTAGCTGACGTCCTAGACCAGCTACAAGGCGTTATCGTAGGCTATCCGGCTAACTGGCCGGACACTTACAGCTTCAATATTCGAGAAGCGGTTTTAGCAGCCCAGCTCGTCAGTCAGCCAGAGCAGGTCTTTTTTGTGGAAGACGCGATCGCTGTTGTCCTTTCCGGCCTACCCCAGCCTACTGCTGACACCGAACCCACTGCCACTGGTGTGACTCGTCAGCAAACCCTCTATCAGGCTCGCTGGCAGGGAGGCACGGTCGTGATTGATGGCGGCGCAACGCTCACTGAGCTAGCAGTTGTAACCGTTCCAGCAGACTTGATGGCGCTCAACCACAAGGACTTTACCCTGCGCAGCTTCGCCTATGGGGGAGATGCCATTGACCAAGACATCGTTTGTCAACTGCTCTATCCCAGTCACACCTGGCAGATCCGCGATCGCGCGGCTCAGACTACAGCTAGTGGCCCTTCCCAGTCGGCTGGCTGGAATTGGCAGGCTGCCTCGCTGATTTCTACCGCTGATTGGCAAGATTTGCAGTTAGAAAACTTAACGCTGCCTCGCCCCGGTGAAGCCGACTTAGAGCATCGGCACCGCCTGCAGCAGAGACTCAACAGCTCACTGGTCGGTCAAAGCCTGCTGGAAGCTGCCCGTCACCTGAAGCTAATTCTGCAGCATCAGGGCCAGTTTCAGCTTAACCTCGGCAATCGCCAGTTGACAATCAAACGCCGCGAGCTGGAAAGCCGGATTTTCTTGCCCTATATTCAGCGGGTCAATCAGCAGCTCAATATGCTACTTAGCCAGACCGGCTTATCGGCACAGGCGGTCAATCAGGTTGTGTGTACCGGCGGCTCGGCTTCTCTAGCCGCTTTTGCCCGCTGGCTGCGGCAAAAGTTTCCCAACGCTACTATTATTCAGGACACTTACCCAGGCGATCGCCCACCCAGTTGTAGCCGCGTGGCTTACGGATTAGTCAACCTGTGTCGCTATCCGGAGGTGCTAGAGATAGCCCGTCAGCAGTACAGCGATTATTTCTTGCTGGCTGAACTCTTGCGCGTTTTTCCCGACCATCCTTTGCCCGTCAGCGGCATTATGCACCGCCTAGAAGAACAGGGCATCAATACTCAGGTCTGCCAGATGCATATTTTAGCTCTGCTAGAAGGCCACCTACCCCCCGGATTAATTCCGACCGAAACCGATGCGGCTCTGATTACGGCTGAGTCAGCCCAGCAGGCAGAATACGCCGCGTTAGCAGCAGCGCCGCTGTTTACCAAGCAGGGCAACCAGATCTACGTGCCGAATCTGGAACAGAGCGAACGACTAAAGCAGCACCTAGAAACTCTGCTAGCCAATAAGCAGCAAACACTTGACGAGCCGCTTATTACCAACCTAGTCGCTGAGATGCCCTAAGCCCTTTGTTGACAAAGGCTCTACGGCTCAGCTTCTGGTCATGGGCTTTTTGCTGGTTGTTCAGCGCTCTTAGGAGACAAAGCTTCTTGAGTAACGGCTCTAACGCTCAAGAGAAAAATTACTGGATAAATCATAGACTTTTAACACTATAACGCCGTTTGTTGATAGAATTTAATCTATAGAAAGTTTCCCGGAGGCGTACCGTTGATTCACGCAACGCTACATCAGCTTAAGGTTTTCGAAGCGACGGCCCGACACGGTAGCTTTACCCGCGCTGCGGAGGAACTGTATCTGACGCAGCCAACCGTTTCGATTCAGGTCAAACAGTTGACCAAGGCGGTAGGTCTGCCACTGTTTGAGCAGATTGGTAAGCGTCTCTTTTTGACTGAGGCAGGCCAAAAGCTGTTGGATACCTGTCAGGAAATTTTTGAAGGGCTATCTCAGTTTGAGATGGCCGTAGCTGATTTGAAAGGGATGAAGCAGGGACAGCTCAGTCTCGCCGTCATTACTACTGCTAAGTACTTTGTGCCGCGTCTGCTGGGGCCTTTTTGTCAGCGCTATCCCGGCATTGATATTTCGCTGAAGGTGACGAACCACCAGCATATTCAAGAGCGGATGGCTCATAACGAAGATGACCTGTATATCATTAGCCAACCGCCAGAACAGCCCGATCTAAAGATTCATCCCTTTTTAGAAAATCCGCTGATTGTGCTAGCACCTAAGTCCCATCCGCTAGCAGGGCAGGCCAAGATCCCAATCACGGCTCTCAACGATGAGTCTTTCATTATGCGGGAACCCGGTTCGGGAACCCGGCAGGCTGTTCAAAAGCTGTTAGAGCAACACAAAATTGATGTCAGAGTTCGCTTAGAGCTAGGCAGTAATGAGGCAATCAAGCAGGCGATCGCGGGGGGTTTAGGCATTTCTGTCCTTTCCCAACACACAATTATCTCAGAAGGCACTGCCGGAGAGTTTGCCATTCTAGACGTTGAGCATTTCCCCATCGAGCGTCACTGGTACGTGTCTCACCTGGCGGGCAAGCAGCTTTCAGTCGTCGCCGAGAGCTTTTTGCAATATCTGATGGAAGAAAGCCACGAGATTGCTGAGAAGTTTTTGCCCAACTTAGGCCGCGATTCTCTCAAACAGCAGTTGGCTAAAACGAGAGCAGCAGTTGGCTAAAACGAAGGTTTCGAGAGCCGCCTAGAAACTTACGCCAGACAGGCTACTGTGCCTTCATAATCTACAAGGAGGCTTTTGCCACCTCACATCCCACTGGCAAATGTTTTTGCCTCAAGACGGTTTTTGACGGCGCTAATCGCTTATTTTGCCTCCATCCAGTTAGCTCCAGCGTGAGCTTCCACTTTGAGCGGCACTTTCAGATCAACAGCGGTTTCCATCGTCTTGGCAATTTGAGGCTGTAGTTCTGCCCACTCATCAGGGGGAACTTCAAAAATGAGTTCATCATGCACCTGCAGCAGCAGGCGGGCCTGATAGGCTTTCAGCAGCTCATGCAGATGAATCATGGCCACTTTAATGATGTCAGCGCTCGAACCCTGAATCGGCGCGTTGGCAGCAGCCCGCAGATAAGCGGCGTCATAGCTACGGATTTTGAGCTGATCTAAATCAATCTCGCTAGGATCGCTGTCTTTGAGACTTCTAAGGGTGCGACTGTCAAAGTTGAAATAGCGGCGGCGGCCCATGATAGTTTGCACGTAGCCCCGGGCGATCGCCTCTCGCTGCATCTGCTGCAAATAGGCAAATACGTTGGGATAGCGCTGGTTGAAGCGATCGATAAAAACCTTGGCATCGGATCGGCTAAAGCCGGATTCGCGGGCAAAGCGGGAAGCCCCCATACCGTAGATAACACCGAAGTTAATAATCTTACCCAGACGCCGTTCTTCGACGGTAATCTCATCTTTTTCAAACAGTAACCGGGCCGTCAGCGTATGCACATCCTCCTGACTGCGATAGGCTTCCACCAGGACAGGCTCGCCGCTGAGGTGGGCCAAGATACGTAGCTCAATCTGGGAATAGTCAGCCGCCACTAGCAGCCAGTCCGGCTGCGGAATGAAAGCAGCCCGAATCTGACGGCTGAAGGCGGTGCGAATAGGAATATTCTGCAGGTTGGGATTGGAAGAAGATAGCCGCCCGGTGGTAGTAATCGCCTGATTAAAGTCCGTATGAACCCGCTGGGTATCCGGTCGCACTAGAGCTGGCAAAGCATCCACATAGGTCGATTTGAGCTTAGAGAGCGTGCGGTATTCCACCACTAGCTGCACGACTTCGTGATCGTCCTGTAGCTTTTCCAAGGTCGCCGCATCAGTCGAATAACCACCCGATTTCAGCTTGCGAGACTTGCGCTTGTCTAAGCCCAGTTTGTCAAACAGCAGTTCGCTGAGCTGCTTGGGGGAAGCCAGGTTAAAGGTTTCTCCGGCTGACTGATAGGCTTTCGCCTCAATTCCCTGTAAATCGGTTTCTAGCTTCTGAGAAAATTGCTTTAAGTAGTCCTGGTCGATGCGAATGCCCTGGTACTCCATCTCGGCTAAAACAGGTTCTAAGGGCACTTCCACCGCGTTAAAGAGCTTTGCTAGCTGCGGAATTGCCGCCAGCTCTTGCCGCAGTTTGGGCACGAGATGATAGGTGGTGTAAACATCGGTGCCGCAGTAACGAGCAACCTTCTCAATGCTCAAATCAGCAATAGATTTGCCTTTAGGCACTAGATCGCTGTAGCTCTGACTGATGACGTTGAGATATTTCAGCCCCAGATCGCTGAGATTGTGGGCTGACTCTGGATTGAGCACATAGCTCGCCAGCATGGTGTCAAACACGACGCCTTTTAGCTCAATCCCCTGACAGCGCAGCACTAGACGATCAAACTTGGCATTTTGCAGAGACTTGGGATGGCGATCGCTCTCCAAAATTGGCCGCAGCGCCGCCAATACCTGATCGACTTTTAGCTGCTCGCCCTCTAGGTGCCCGGTAGGAATATAGGCCAGATCCGAGAGCTCTGGCCCCCAGCAGCAGCCAATGCCAACCAGCTGGGCATCTCGCGGCTCGATCGCAGTTGTTTCGGTATCCCAAGCCACCGGGCGATCGCCGTCAGTCAACCGCTGCAATCGCTCTACCAATGCCGCTAGCTGTGCCTGGGTTTGAATAATCTGAGGCTGAATCGAGGGCGCTTCGATCGGCTGAAACTGAGCCTGCTCGGTTTCTTCGGCGCTGAAAAAAGCTAAGTCTGGATCTTCGTAGCTATCTTCGGGTTCAGCCGCGGCAACCGGGACGGTTTCAACTGCTTCACCCCCAAAAGCCACCTGCAACTGCGGCAGCCGCCCTAGAAAATTAGTAAACTCTAGCTTTTGTAAGATCGGGGCAACTCGCTCAGCGGCAAAGCCCGCTAGCTTACAGTCTGCGAGGTTGGCCTCTATAGGCACGTCGAGCACGATGCGGGCCATGTGCTGGGAGTGGTAAGCATTCTCGCGATCGGCGGCCAGTCGCTTGTGGACAGCGCCTTTGATACTGTCTAAATTGGCATAAATCTGATCTAGCGACGAATATTCGTCTAGCAGCTTTACGGCTGTTTTGGCGCCAATCCCCTTGACCCCTGGAATGTTGTCTGAAGGATCGCCGCAGAGAGCCTTGTAATCGATTACCTGAGACGGCAAAATGCCTAGCTTCTCTTTGACAGCAGCCGTTTTGAACTCTTTAGAGAGCGACTGCTTTGGCCCTTTAGCAAAGGCGCTACCCAGGTGAATAACTGAAATTTGCTCGTCTGGATCGATGAGCTGAAATAAATCTTGGTCGCCGCTGAGAATTTTGACCCGGTAGCCTGCCGTCTTGGCCTGGACTGATAACGTACCAATGACGTCGTCGGCTTCATAACCGGGAGCCGTCAGAACGGGCAAATCAAAGGCTTGGAGCAGCGCTTTGAGGTTGCGAATATCTTCTAAAAATTCTTCGGGCGTTTCAGGCCTGCCCTCTTTGTACGAATCATCAAGCTGGTGGCGAAAGGTCGGCTGTTCTAGATCAAAGGCAACAGCCGCATAGTCAGGTTTTTCAGCCTCCATAGTGTCTAGCATTGACTTGAAAAAACCATAGCAAACGCTAGTAGGAATGCCTGTAGACGTCCGCAGTCCACCATCACGGCTTTTCGCAAACGCAAAGTAAGAGCGAAAGGCGAGGGAATGCCCATCAATGAGCATTAGCGTCGGCTGCAGGTTTTTGCTAGAGGCTGTCACAGACTTACCGCACAAAGGACTCTATCAATTGTAATGGCAAAAAAAATCGGCTCTGAATTCAGAGCCGACGGATTAAAATGCTTAGCATTACGTTGTTCTCTCAAATTGGAGGAAACCCGCTGTTCGTTCCCACACGACAGCAAGTGACAGATGGTTTTATCTGCTCTCCGGTTACTTATTGTATCAATGAGTACCGAAATTTTTCATAAAACTTTACAGGCTTTCTGCCCAAAGGCATAACCTTTTCTGATGAGTAAGTGCTAACCGCTGGAAAAACGAGGCTTAAAAACTACGAAACAGGCACAGGGGCTGGCGCGGCAGAGTCAAAATGCTGGGCGATCGCCTGGGGTTGTCCCCAAAGCACCTGCTCGCGCTTGTAGATCACCATGCCGGGCTTAGACCCTTTGGGCTTATAAACGTTTTTCGGCTCAGTGTAAATCACGGGCACCTGATCGGCCTGACGGGCGCGGCTGAAATAGGCGGCGAGATTGGCCGTGTACTGTAGATCGGCCTCATCGGGCACGGCACCCGGTTCTAGACGCAGCAGCACGTGGCTACCAGGGATTTCCTGAGTGTGAAACCAGAGGTCGTAGTCGGTAGCGGTGCTGAAAGTAAGCTTGTCGTTTTGGCGATTATTACGGCCCACCAGCACTTCAAAGCCGCTGGGGGTTCGATAGCAATGAAACTCTGTCTGTTCGGGCGATCGCTGGCTGCCTTCTCGCTGGGCCGGATCGCTGAGATAGCCCTGAGCGATCAGCTCTTCATAAATTTCCTGCAGCGCCTGCAGGTCTTCTATCTCCTGGTAGCGATCTAAGTGCAGCAGCGCCGCTTCCACCTGCTCTAAATAGTTCATCTCTGAGCGCACTTCGGCAAGTAAAGGCTCAACGGCCCGGCGAGCACGCTTCAGCTTCTGATGCTGCTTATAAAGTGCCTGGGCATTTTGAATCGCATTTTTTTCCGGATTCAGCTTAATTTTGACTGGCTCTCCGGTTTCAAAGTCGGCTAGCTCCATTGACTGCATTCCCGGCTGCCACTGGTAGGCGTAGGCCATTAGCAAGTCGGCCTGCTGCCGCTGCTGATCTGCCTGGTCAGACTGCTCTAAGCGGGTGAGAAACGTGGCTTCTTTTTGCCGCAGCTTTTTTAATAGGTTTTGCAGCTTTTGGATCATGCGGTGGTGGAGCTGCTTAAAGAGCTGCAGATTCAGCTCATAGGTATAGTACTGCTGCAGCAGGCTTTGCCCGGTTTCTACTGGCTCTATCAGGCCCAACCCGGTGACGGTGTAGCCTGTTTCCGTCCAGCCGGGCTGAAACTCGCCCGCTTGGAGCTGCCGTAGCCAGCGTTGCCAAGCCTGAAAGAGCCGTTGCCAGTCGCTGGCGTTCAGGGTTTCGGTAGACTGGCTGGGACTGAGATCTGCTGCTTCAATCAGCGATCGCACTAAGGCCGAACTCAAGCCACCATACACCTGCATCATCATTTTTTTCAGCCCACCAGGAATCAGGCTAATGCGCTCCTGCCAGTCAGCCTGGGATTCGTCTAAGCTGGGCAGCGGATCGGTAATTGCAGGCGGCGGCTGGTAAATATCGCCCGTCTGAATCGGACGCACGCTGGACTGGCTCTCGCTCACCTGATGGGCGGCGGTGACAATCTGCTGATTTGCCGTAGTCAGAATGACGTTGCTGTACTTGCCCATAATTTCGGCATAGAGGTGCCACTGCACCGGATCGCCGGGGCGCTGGGCAAACTGTAAGTCCAGAACCCGCTCCCAGGGGGCGATCGCCTCAATCTGCACCAAAGCCAAACCGCCCAACTGATGCTTGAGCTGCTGGCTGAAGGTAAACGTATCTGGCAGGCGCGGCGGCGGCGCGTCTATATGAGTGCGGGCGGCTTGGGGATGCCAGGCGAGGGTGAGCCAGCCCCGCCGCTTCAGGGTGCGCAAGGCAATACAGACGGTGTAGCGATCGCGCTGATACACCTGCTCGCAGCGGGAGGGCAGCCACTGCGACCGCAGCTCGCTACAGACCGCCATCAGGGTAGTGAAGTCAACAGGTTGCATTTTCAAGACCGTCCGAACAATATAGGTAAATTAAAAAAATATGGGCGATATTCAGGCTTTATTCGGACTCCATGACCCGCTAGCCCCGCAACTCGCCGCGAGTCTCCATCCAGCGCGATCGCCTTAATTTTTTTTAGCTACCATTAAGTCTAAAGGATCTCTTTCTTAACGTCCGACTCGGTTCTCCACGCAAGTTATTCATGGACATTAAGCTGATAAATATTGGGTTTGGCAATATTATTTCTGCCAACCGAGTGATTGCCATTGTCAGTCCAGAGTCGGCCCCGATTAAACGGGTAATTACCGATGCTCGCGATCGCGGTGAGCTAATTGACGCTACCTACGGTCGCCGGACACGAGCCGTGGTGGTGATGGATTCAGGTCACATTATTCTCTCAGCTATTCAACCAGAGACAGTGGCGCATCGATTTGTTCCCAGCAAGGAAGTTACTAGCGACACTTAGGCGAGCACACTTAGGTGACTACACTTAAATATAACAGTATCTTTTCAGGCTAAAGATTGATCTTTTTCGGTATAGTCACTTATCTGAGCGGGCCAATATTACTTAAGCTAAAGTCCTTTAAACCCTGGTACATATTAGGTTATCTGAACCTGAGGTTAAATTTATTTTTAT
Organism: Sphaerothrix gracilis Ecp01; assembly: GCF_030405905.1. NCBI lineage: Bacteria > Bacillati > Cyanobacteriota > Cyanophyceae > Nodosilineales > Nodosilineaceae > Sphaerothrix > Sphaerothrix gracilis. The sequence continues at coordinate 68,268 of NZ_JASATW010000010.1, read as the reverse complement.
TTTCCGGATACGTATCTAAATTTGCTGAAGCATTAAGCAGTTCCTGGATTCTCTCTTATCTTCTTGAAAGGGGTACTGCTACCCATGCAGCGATATCAGTATCTACGGCAAATTCAGTCACTTGATCCGGTCACGCAGCACAGTCAGATTTGCTATTTATCAACTAGCTATGATTTTCCCTGGGCCACTAATCGCGCCTTAGAAATTGCCTTGTTGCGGACCTTTTGTGTCCCCAGTATTGCCGCAGTCCTCCAGCAGACAGGCAAGTTCGTTCACCGTTCGCAGCGGCGCTATGACGATACCGGCTTGCTGATCAGCAACCTGCTGCGCTGGGGCTATGACAGCCCTCAGGGAACAGCGGCGATCGCCCGCATGAATGCGATTCATAGTCGCTATTCAATCAGTAACTCAGACTTTCTCTACGTGCTGTCCACGTTTATTTATGAACCCGTGCGCTGGAATGCCCGCTTTGGCTGGCGTCCTTTCTGTGAGCAAGAACGACTGGCGCTGTTTTACTTTTGGCGAGCAGTGGGAGAGCGGATGTATATCCGGCAGCTTCCTGACACCTATGAAGCCCTAGAGCAGTTTAATTTACAGTTTGAGCAGCACCATTTGCGCTACTCGGCAGCCAACCGTCTGATTGCAGATGCGGTGCTGAAAATGCTGGCAGGCTGGTTCCCGGCAGTTGCCCGTCCCTGGGTGCGATCGAGTGTCTATGCCCTGCTTGATGACGCCATGCTAACGGCGCTCAACTGGCCGCAGCCCTCTGAGCGATCGCGCTTCTTGGTCACTAAAGCTCTAAAAATGCGGCAGCAAGCTCTCCGGTGGGCACCTCCTAGAAAACTCCCAGGTTTTGATCCTGACCCGATTTCAGAAGATTTGTTGACTGCCGAGCCTACCGATCCTTTTTCTGCAGCCTCAACTCCACCGCGATCGCGCTGCCCGTTTCACCAGATTTTGCAGCTTTCTCGCTAGCCCTGTAATCCTCAGCAGTCGCGGTGAGAGATAGCTTTACAATGGGGATGTAGCCGCCTGTAGGCTGTGCCGTCTAGCGACCTGTAGAGTATGTCTGCCTCCCCTTCTCGCCCTGCTTCTGTTGAAAAAATCGTCAAGCGCTTTCAGCGAACCTCCGATCCGAAGCGGCGCTACGAGCAACTGCTGTGGTTTGCCAAAAAGCTAGAGGCGTTTCCCGAAGCGGAGAAAACGCCGGAGAACAAGGTACCGGGCTGTGTTTCTCAGGTTTACGTCACGGCGGACTTAACAAATGAGGGAACGGTGGCTTTCAAGGCCGACTCCGATGCCCAAATTACTAAGGGGTTAGTAGCGCTGCTGATTCAGGCCCTAAACGGCCTCAAACCAGCTGAAATTGTGGCACTTTCTCCCGACTTCATCAAAGAGACGCAGCTAGATGTCAGCCTCACCCCCTCTCGCGCCAACGGCTTTTTTAACATTTTTAAGACTATGCAGAAAAAGGTGCTGCCCTTTATCGCAGACCCGGCTGAAACAGCGGCTATGACGGATTGATGAACTCAGATTCTGCCTATCCCAGAGATCTTGTCGGCTACGGTCGCACACCGCCCGACCCCCAGTGGCCCCAGCAGGCCCGCGTTGCCCTCCAGTTTGTCATCAACTACGAAGAAGGGAGTGAAAACTGCATTCTGCATGGAGATGCGGCTTCCGAAGCTTTTTTGTCAGAGAGTGTAGGGGCGCAGCCGCTGCTGGGCGTACGCAACCTGAACATGGAATCGATGTATGAGTACGGCAGCCGGGCTGGGTTCTGGCGCCTGCATCGGCTGTTTACCCAGCGGGGCTTACCTGTCACTGTGTTTGCGGTGGCGATGGCAATGGCCCGTAATCCAGAGGCGATCGCCGCCATGAGCGAAGCCGACTGGGAAATTGCCAGCCACGGCTACCGCTGGATTGACTATCAGTACGTGGGTGCGGAAACGGAGCGAGCACACATTCGCCAGGCCGTCGAAATTCATACTCAGGTGGCCGGAGCGCGACCTTTGGGATTTTATCAAGGGCGCGTCAGCCCTCATACCCGCTATTTAGTCACTGAAGAGGGCGGCTTTCTCTACGACTCGGATAGCTATGCTGATGACCTGCCTTACTGGGTACACGACTACGGCAAACCTCATTTAGTGGTGCCCTACACGCTGGACAACAACGATATGCGCTTTGCCACCTATGCCGGATTCAATGCCGGCGATCAGTTTTTTACCTACCTGCGGGACGCCTTCGATACCCTGTACGCAGAAGGGGCTGACGCGCCCAAAATGATGAGCGTAGGGCTGCACTGCCGCTTAGTCGGTCGTCCCGGACGCACCGCTGCCTTGGCCCGCTTTCTAGACTATGTGCAAAGCCGCGATCGCGTTTGGATTTGCCGCCGGGTGGATATCGCCCGCCACTGGCACACCCATCACCCTAGCGGACAAACTTGAGCTTGCGGCAGGCATAGGCGCACATCCGCAGTAGCACCAACCCCTCTTTGACATGGGCAATGTTGGATTCGCCGTAGCTGCGGGGCTGATAGCGAATCGGCACTTCTACAATGTGCAAATTGAGCTTGGCCGCGCCAAACAGCAGATCAAAGTCGCCGAAGGGATCAAATTCACCAAAATAGGCCCGTCCGGCAGCAATCCGCTGGTAGTCGCTGCGCCAGAGGACTTTAGTGCCGCAGAGGGTATCTTTCAGCCGCTGCTCTAGCAAAAAGGAAAACAGCAGGGCAAAAACCTTGTTGGCTAAAGTGTTGAGCCAGGGCATGGCCTGCCGCGATCGCGGGTAAACCAGCCGGGAACCGTTGATAAATTCGCCTTGCCCAGAGGCGATCGCCTCCAAGAAGTGCGGCAAATCCTCTGGCGGCACCGTCAAATCTGCGTCCAAAATCATCAGCACGTCTCCGGTGGCCGCCCCAAACCCTACCCGCACCGCATCGGCCTTACCTTTCCCGGTTTGCTGCAGAGCCTTGAGGGTAAACGGGCCGCGATAGGTTTGGCTCAGGTCCTGAATCGCCTGCCAGGTGCGATCGCTGGAGTGGCCTTCGACAAAAATTACCTCCGTGTGGCAGCCAAGCTGAGGCAGACGGGCGATCGCATCTGAAATATTGCCAGCTTCGTTCCGGGCCGGAATAATCACCGAGCAGCTTGGATTTAGCGGTCTTTCCCCTAGTCCTGGCTGGGGACGCGCTACGACGTAGTTGGTCAAGGCCAAATGCTTCACCAGCGGCAGGGGAGCCAAATAGCGATTTGCCAAGTCCGACAAGACCGGAATCCGCTTAGGCATCAGCAAACGGCGGCCGCGCTTTAACGGCGCATAGCCTGTAATCGACACCAGGTTGACAATATCGTCCATTGATAGCCAGCTTTGTACTGGCTGAGGGCGACGCTGACCAATGGATTCGGCAAACCGCAGCAGGGGTTCCCACAGATAGTTGTGAAAGGTTAGAATCAGCCGGGTTTTGGCATGGCAGAAGGGCTGGAGCCGCTGCAGGACGCTTTGAATGTCGCTGAGATAACCTAACACCCCGGACAGCACGATGTAGTCAAAGGGGGCCGAGTCACCCCCCAAGTCGTCAGGCGTCAGGGATTCGGCATCGAGACAGTAAAACTGTAGGTGGGGATGTTTGTGCTGGGCGATGGCGATGACGGTTGGGGAGAAGTCAATGCCGACGCCAACTGCCGGGGCCAGCGATCGCAGCAGATCTCCTGTACCGCAGCCAATTTCCAGCACTCGACTTTCAGGGGGAATCAAAAACTGGTGCAACCGTTCTAGATCGCGGTAGTAGTAGCGGTTGCGATCGCTCCAGCGATCCAGATCTGGGGCCATGCGATCGAAATAGGCTTTAATCTCGGCTTTAAGCAGATGATTAGAGCGATTGACGGTCTGGGACGACGGCGCTTGAATCACGATCTCTCACACTGACACACTGGGCTATTTTGCCACAGCACGAACGTGATGATTCTCAGGCCATAGGCCGAAGAAGATTAATTAGAGGGGCTGTAAATGGGCGGTACTGGACTCGAACCAGTGACATCCTGCTTGTAAGGCAGCACAGAGCGTATTTTGAAGGCTGTACTTACTGATTTTTCGTTGGTGATTACCCGTTTTTGGGTATCACTTGGGTATCAGAGAGAATGAATAACAGAAACTACAAAATCTCGATAGAGCAACCTAGAGGCATATACAGACTGAGATTTAGAGTAAAGGGTAAGCGCTATAGCTTAAGCACTGGAAGCAGCAAGCTTAGAGACGCTGAGAATCTTAGAGAGACATTGCAAGCAGAATTAAGGCTTGATGATTCAGAGCAATCGATCTCTAGAATTCTTGAGAAGTATGCACCTAGAACCAAGCAATCTCATTTGCCTACTAAATTGCTTAGTAAACAGATAGAGCTATGGAAGCAGTATGTAGGGCATAAGATCGCTACGGGCATCAAAGAAAAAACCGTAAGGGATACCTACAACGTAATTGAGCGCTACATATCTCTATGTCCTCATCAATCCCTTAAGCAGCACCAAAAAGCCTACAAATGGTATCTAGGCAACTGTAAGGGCAAGCAGGCTAGACGGGTATTCATGCACCTTTCAGCGGCTCATAAGTGGGGATTGAAGCAAGGCTTAGTAGAAGCTAACCCCTGGGATGGCTTATATAGAGATCTGCCTAAGCCTGATTACGAGATCGAGGATCAAGCTAGGCCGCTTTCACCGAGCGAACTTACAGCTATCCATGAAGCACTAGAGCACGCTCCACATAGCCGCTATAAAGACTTGGTGCTATTCATGCTTTACACGGGCTGTAGACCTTCTGAGGCTATAGGGCTACGGCTGAGAGACATTAAGCATGATCACATCCGGTTTTGTAGAGCGATTACCCAGTCAGGCGGCAGACTCATCTACAGCGACAGCACCAAAACTAAGCGCGATCGCATATTTCCTGTATCGGGTAAGCTTTCTGATTTACTAAGTAATTTAGCTAGCAATTCAGAACAGACAGACTCAGACGCTCTGTTGCTGAATCAGGCAGGAAAACCCATCAGCTACAACAACTTCAGTAGGCGATGCTGGAGCAAGATAGCACCAGCAGATACAACGCCTTACAGCCTTAGAGATACATTCATCACACAGCAGCTTATAGCGGGCTACAGCGCGACCGTGGTAGCGAACTGGGTAGGCAACAGCACTCAGACTATTGAGCGCTCCTACATGGGCAGAGCGCAGCTAGCAGCACTGAAGCCCGCTTACTAGAGTAGGGCTAGAAGGATAGCGAGGAGAATAACCGTAGTAACGCCCTGTAGGCACAATAGCTTAGCGAGTAGATCGTGAGTGGACTGATCATTAAGCATCTAGATGTATCGCTCCAATAGAATTACAGGTTTCATCATCCCATGTAGGTGTAGATCTGCTCGTTTAAGCTTCACTGTTGCAATAGGGCGTCGCTTTGGTAACTGATACTGCTTGCCTAGTATCTGTTTACGCTCAACTTTATTGAAATTCTTTCCTGAAACTGATTCAGACAAGAACTCTTCATTAAAGGGAACTTCGGGACGTACATCTAAAATGCGCTTGATAAAGTCTAGCCCTTCAGCCTTTGTGTAAGGTGCGACTACAAGTTCTAAGCCGTGTTGCTTATCTTTGTAGGAGAGTTTCAATCTGCCAGTTTTGAACTTATAAGAGATAGGAAATTGCTGATTTATAGCATTAGTTACCCTAGTTTTTTCAGCGCTACTAAAGCTCTCTGCGGTTGCATTCATGTATCGAAAGCTAGCCCGTACCCGCTTACGTCGCGGCTTAACGTTTCCCGCTGCAACTTCCTTAGCTGCTCTAGGATCGTAAAGGCTTGTAGGTTCTTCAAAGTGTAAAATTACCTGCGGTCTGTAAGTGACTACTTCGTCATACATTCCAGCGGGAATACCATAGATAATCTCATCAAGCAAGCCTCTATTCTGCCGAACCATGAAAAAATTCAGCATTTTTATAGTCATGATCGCAGCAGTATCATTGTCTTTGATTAAGCAGTTATTTCGTAACACTGCTTCCGGCGATGCGTAGTCATCATCGCTAATATCCTCTCTAAAAGCTTTACGAACTTCTCGATTGTAGTAAAGCATGAGAGAGCTTTGTAAATGCTCAAATTCGCTAGGCGGTACAGGCATCTTAAGGCGCTCCTATAGTTTGAGGATCAAACTCAGGCTCACCCATGTTTATAGGTGCTTCTGAGTCAATTTTGTTTTCGGTTTCAGCAGTGGTTATAGGAATACTGTATGTATCGTTATCCCCGTAGCCTGCTTCTGCAATCAACCCGGTTAGGTTTGTGCGCTCATTACCTAGTTCCTGAATTGTTGACTGGATACTGCTTACTTCTCCAGCGATCATACTTACTGAATCGGTAGCAGTTTCAGCGGCTTCAAGCTTGGTAAACATCTTATTCCACGAGCTAGACTGCTGGTAGATTTTGTCCATCCTTTCAGACATCCAGCCATAAGAGTTCTCCAAAACAGAACCCGATCGCCGTAAACCATTGCCTATCCTCGCTACATATTGCCCTGTAACCTCTGCAATGGTTCTAGAGCTATCTAAAACGGCATAGGTCAGATAAAACAAATTAGTCGCGGATTGATAGATCCTATTAGCTTTCTCTAAAGTTTCTTGAATTCCTGATATATTCTCTTCTCCTACCATATTAGTAATTAGATTCGTAATCTTATCAGTAATTAAATTAGTTACTGATATTTGATTACCTGCATTATCTTCTAATTGAACTCCAAAGATGTTAAACACACTATCCACTGCCCATAAGGCCGATTCCCCGATATTTCGGGATAAGAAGTAGGCATTATGCAAAGTGATAGCGTAGTTAGCAACATTTAGGAATCTATCAATTTGCAAGAAATCCCATGTCTTGTTAAGCAATGCGCCTGAAGCCTGAACGGCTGTAAGGATTGCTGTAGTGGTTGTGCTTAAAAAACCTAGCTTGCCTGTATGACTTGTGGTAGTTGCATCGATCTTCCTAAGCAATGCTTTTGATTCCTGATCCACTATTTCCTCCCTGATAATTCTGGTTACTCCGTTCTTACCGTCTTTACCATTGATGCCGTTTTTGCCGTTTAGTCCTGGCAAACCTGGTAAACCTGGTAAACCGCGATCGCCCTTTAATCCTGGTAAACCTTGCGGGCCTCTATCACCTTTCTGTCCTGGCGCTCCATCCTTACCGGGTAGCCCTCTTATTCCTGGCTCACCTTTATCGCCTTTCGGCCCCGGTATGAGTGCCCTACTAGCAGCGCCACGGGCAACGCTTAGCGCTGTGTTGGCTGTGCTTTGAGCTAGGTCTACAGCGGTTTTCACTCCGTAAACGACAGCAGCAGCGGTTAAAGCTTGGTTAGCAACACTTAGAGCTTTTTGAATGTTTGTCTTGTTTTCTGCCGAGCGGTTAGCCGCTGTTATGGCGGCGTAGGTTGCGTCGTTAAGCTCTTTATCGAATGCTTTAAGAGCTTGTGTAGCTTCATTAGCTTTCTTGAGAGCGCTTATAGCATCCTCGCTAGCTGTTTCTGCCTTACTTCTCGTAATACCCATAGAAGTAAGGATTTTATTCACATTGTTTTCTAATAGCTCAAATCGTTTGTTAATAGCTTCTAAACTTTTCTTTACTCCTATAGAATTTAATAGATTAAATACGATATCAACAACAGCAGCGATAGACGCTACCTTTCCTGCTAAATCTAATACTTTGCCGCTAATTCTCCCTACCTTTCCTGCTAGCTCATCGCTTACCCCTAAAGCCCTTCTGGCACTGGTCACAGCATTATCAATTCTCCCTGATAGCCTAGAACTTATGTTCTTGGCATCCCTGGCAGAGAGCAAGGCATCAGACGAATTCCTAATAGCCTGAGAACTATTCATGATAGCCTCAGTGCTTTTTGCCGTCGCGCGTTGAACTTCGTTTCTTACGGCGAATATCTGTCTATCATTCCTTCTAATAGCATCAGTTAGCGGCCCTGTTCTGAGGTTAACGAATTGCTGTGTTGCAAATGTTCCTCCCAGCAATGCAACAAGCTTTCTTTTATCAAATCCACCGGATTTTTCAAGCTTATCGATTTTTCTCTCTATTCGTCTAAGCTGTTTTTCTAGCTCGTCACATGTTGTCATATTTTCCTTGCTATTCTTAGGAGATTCTTACAACATTTGCATTGCCCGTTAGGGTTTTGCTCTGGATCATCTTCTCTGTTACCAGGGGGGATAATTACTTCATGGCAACTTTCTGGAGATCCATAGAAGGAAGCAAGAATTAAGTCACCTGAGTATATGTCGGTTATGCATTGCAGTTCCCCGCAAGCATCCAGCAGTCCATCCGGTCTAACTATTGGAGTGTGACCTAAGAATCTTTGCCTCTCTGCTGTCGCCGGATTGGTACTCGTTCCCTCGCCTATATCTAGCCAGTCTAAAAGGCTATTTCCGCTTCCCCTGCTATGAATAAAAACCCCGTATCTTTGGTTAGGTGGATATCTACCTAAGCCTCTAAAACCGATTTGATATACAGGGCCATAAAACCCAAACTTTCCAGTCCTAACGCTTCCATTAGAGCGCCTGACAGACGTAGTGGTTTGATAAAAAGCTCCCTGACACTGCCCCGGCCTAAAACCAATTCGGCGTTCTACTCTAAGCTTTCCAGCACTGTTAAAGGGTGTTGCTTCTTTAGGCTGGAAAATCTCTTCTCCAGCCTGCTTGATGTAATACTTCAAGCTCATTAGACAACCTCATCAGGGTCAGTGCTAATGTTTCCAGCGCTTCTATAAAAGCTCACAGCATACTGTTGCTCAATCTGGGTATTGTTTCGAGCAAGCGCAAAAAACGGAGCGTCGCCAACGTAAACACCTGCTTCTGAATCATCCTGCTTTCCTGCCGTGTTAGTTTGCCAGTGCTTTACTAACGCTGCTGCTACCTGAGAGGCTGAAGGACTAGCGCCATCTAAGCCAGTCGCTGCAAGATCGGCAAGGGAGATTGTCAGCGTTGAGCTTGTTAAGGTTGCACTGCTGCCGAATAGCTGAGAAGCGGTTAAAGCTGACATAAAAAATCCTCTGAGAAAAAATGAGCCTAGCCTAACTCACTCCCTCAGAGGATTTCAAATTGCTAACTAATTTAGTTAGCAAATGAATTTTGACAGCCTTCAGTAGATCTTCACTGACTCTCAGAATTCACTCGATAGGCTAACAACGCGACCGTATTAGATAAGCCTATGACTTCCTTTCTTGTTTCGTGCAGTTCCAGCCGTAAAGCTTCGTCTGTTTTCTTGCTTTCGATATCAGCTAATCTAAGCTGATCTGTTGTTAGCTCTATCTTTTGAATGCGTAGATAGACAGCTAACAGGCCGCCAGTTATAGGCGTTGCTGCTGCTATTGACGCTATCACAATGGCTAGTATCTCACCCATTCTTATGCCCCTTGGTATGCTCCTATATTGCTGCTGTAAGCATTTCCGTATAGATCAAATGGCTCATTGTTGCCCGCTACCGTAACGGCATCTAGTAGGGGTGAGCCTGCAAGTGGTCTGTATTGCCAGATTGACTTAAATGATGCATTCGCACCTATGAATAAAGGATCTGCCTGAATACCTGTATTAGCTGCATTGCGCCGTTCGTGATTACCCGCTCTAAAGTTAGCCAAACCATTAAGGCTTGAGCCGTTTCTATTAAATACAGGATTACCACTGCTGGAGAAATACAGATTATCGTTAATTCTCATGTTTGACGTATTGTTGCCTACAACCCTCAAAACAACGTGATTAGCAACCGTGTAGATAACATTATTGCGAATGTCACCCGTGTTAGCTGAGTTGCCCACTTCAATGCCAGCAGCACCAGGAATAGTGGAAGCAGGCATGATGATTGTATTAAAGGCAACCTCACAGTCTAATACAGGTACAATTCCAGCGCTGGAGTCACTACCGTAAACCTTGATGTAAGCATCGCTTCCTGTTACATCCTGAGTGCAGCAATTGATAAATATGTTGCCAATTACCTTATGGCCGCTACCGCCGATAATCAAAGCGCCATAGCCGTAACAATCAACCGCAATGTTATTGATAATTGCGCAGTTGGTACACGTAATGTCGATGTCATATGCGCCGCAATCTGTATCACTCAAATTGCCTCTAGCGCCTGTTACAGTGCAATTTGAAATAATCCCATCATTACAGCGGTATAGCCAAAATGCATTGTCGGCCTGAGACGTTACCAAGCTGCTGTTATGCCCGCTAAACGTGCAATTGTCGATCAGAACTCCGGTAGCATTGCCGACTACAATTCCGTTGCCCTCTTGCGGCTCTACATGGCAATTTCTGACAATTGCTTTATGGCCTCTATGGGCATCATTGCTTGAGTAAATCAGAATATCCCGCTTGTGAGCCGAGCAACGAACGCCGATAACTTCAGCATCAATATTTACAGTGCTGCTTGAGCCGCTGCCTATCGACACGGGGCGATCGAAACCTTTGACACTGCAATTCAAAACCTTAGCGGTAATATCCGCATTCGTAAGGTTTGAATAAATCTGAATTCCGTGAAAATTTGTGGAACCGCTAATGATATCTAGGTTTTCAACCCTTGCAGATCGGTTGTAGACATCAAAACCTAAGTTGTTGCCGAAGACTAACTTTGCTCTGCCATTGCCGTAGCTACCAAAGATATAAGGCTTAGTGCCTGTATCTGCTGAAGTACCGCTATGTATTCCAATTTTGCCAGCTAGCTGCAAAGTGTCGCCGCCACGAAACAAAACTGTATCGGGCTGGCTATTAGTTTCCTTCAAACCAGTATTAGTGAGAAATGCTTCAAATTCACTAACACTAAATGCATTAGCAGGCGATAAGCCATTCCCACCAGCACCAGGAACATTAGCTACATAGTAGGTGTTCCCTAGTAATACGCCGCTGATAGACTCTTCAGCTAATTCAATGGGGAACGAAGCAGAATCGCTTGCTTTGGCAATAACAGGTGAATACTTTCTAAGAGTGGCTAGGCCATTAAAGGAAGATGAAGGATCGAAACTTTTCCAGCTTCCATTTACTAGGCTAAACACTACCTTGAAATCATTCGCAGTGATTACACTAGCTGGATCGGCTCCATCCAATCCGAACCAAGGGGAACCATCTAAAGGAAAGTTGAATTCAGTTTTAGGCATTCCCTTTTTTACGCCTCTGCTACTAGGTTTACAGTGCCATCAGCGAAGCTGCCTAGATAGCTGGCACCTGAACTATTTAAGGTGAATCGGAATTGCTTACCCAGATAGCGTGTAGGCAAGTCGATCGCGCCTACCTGGGAACCGCCGATATACAGGTCTGTACGTGCTGGCAAGTCGCCGGAAGCAGTAGACAAGTTGAATTCCAACGTGTCGCCAGCCGTAGCGGTTAGCGATACTCCATCATCAGTTTGTCCACTGCTGATCGATTGCGTGAAACTTAGTGGAGCTGAGCCAGTACCGCCTAAGCCTTTATCGATTGTAGTGATAGTGATGCTATCAGGATCCACGTATTCTAAAGGTGACGCATTCTCATTGAAAAACTCAATGGTGATTGAGCCTTCACCTTTGTTTGTATAGGTGTAATCCGTAATATTAGTTCCCCGATAGGAAACCATCTCAGCGTAGTCGCCGGATTGATTATCGGTAAAGTTGAAAGTGAATTTACCGACAGCATTCTTAACCACGCTAGCAATATTTACAGCATTACTCAGCGTCGCGCTAGCTACAGCATATTCAGCATAAGCGGTTAAGCGAATGGGGCTAGCAGCAACAGCCTCAGCGCTAGCAGCATCGATAATAGCTTGAATGTTGATAGGTGTTTTTTGGCCGCTCATCTTCTATTCCTTACGTTAATGGTTATCTCTTTAGGGTCAGTATCGTTCCCAAAAGTATTGTCGTAGAATCTAACCGAAAACCCTGTTAGTGATTCATCGTATGTAGAAGAATCATTAATAGGATTATCAGTTTTCCAATTGATAGTAACTACATAGTCCTTAACAGCCGCTTCAATGAAATCAAATCTGTATCTGCCTGTAGATATCTTGCTAGCTGTAATGTTTATTCCATCTCTGATAGTGTTGCTTTCGACATCGTAAACACCGTAAGCAAAATCGGATACAGGAATAGCTACGTTTGTGATTTCAAGGCTAACTGATGCGGTAATGCTATCAGTATCGACAGGGACATAATGAGAAATGCCTGATCCTTTAATCCATACGTTTACCCCTATTCCATTGCGAGCAAAAAGCTTCAGAGAATCGTAGTTTGCACCATAAGGCGCTAACAGGAAGTTTTGATAGTTTTCTAGCTTATGAAACTCTGGTTGCACAAAATAGCCAGAGTCCCATTTTGCAAAGTTAAGGAATACAGGGGTTAAAAACCGCCCCCACACAATTGCATACGGCTTGGGATAACGAGATATTTCTACCTTTACCGCTTCAATGATTTCAGGAAATTTGAAAAATAAAGGGGATTTTCCATCAAATGTATGATTTGAAATGACTTGAATGAAGTCTGCCATTAATGGTTTATCCCCTTTATTCAATAAGAGAGCTATCTAGCTCAGCTCAGAAGTGATGGTAACGGCTACCGTAACTTCAGCAATTCGGACATCCCGATCCGTGAATGCGCCTTGCTGGGCACCTTTAATAGCACGTACCGATTCAATGTTGTTGCCTTCAGCCTCGCTGAAAACTTCAGCCTCATTGACTGAAGCGCTCCAGCTTGCACCAGTCCAATACTCGCTAGACGCGCTTGCTTCATCCGGCCCAGAAACTAGAATCCAGTTCATGTTTTGTTGTTCTCCGTTTGGTAGGTAATTTAGTTAGCAAATAGAAACGAATACAGAAACCTAGATGGTTTCGACAGTCCGGACACGCGGGCGAACTAAGGTAATTTTGCGCTGACGGTAGTTGCCACCGCTGACAGTAGAGGCAAAAGTATCCGCTTTTCCTGGCATGACCATGATCACGAATTGCCCATCCGGCAAGGCACCGGGCTGATCATACTTAATCTCAAAGGGAATGCCGCCGACACGGGCAATGTCAAGCTGCTTGCGAGCAACAACGGTTTTGTTTTCGCCTAGAACTTTGGTGTAACCAGCAGCGGTAAGGATCCCTTCTTCTACATCCTTAAAGAATGTCTGCCGTACAGCGGTTGTAGCAGAGAGATCGCCGTAATAAGTGTTCTTTGTCCGTTTGGCTTGTTGCGCCATAGCTGAAAACCTCAGAAGTGATGTACTCAACTTAGCCCTGAAAATCTCAGTTCTGGCTAGCGGTAAAACCTATAGCTTTTGGTAAAACCCCACTAGATCGGCATAAGATGGATTTTTTGCAAGAGCCATCTATACCATTTTTTGTCACCTACTATACTGAAGCGCTTATAAAGAGAAAGCGAATATAATTAGAATAACGTTACGCTTTTATAAGGAGCGTATGAAGAATGGGCAGAAATTTGAAGTTCGGCGTACCCGCTAAGGCTAAGCGAGTGCCTGAGATTATGCCTGATGAGGTGTTGGATGAAGTGATCGAGCGATGGCTAGAACTGGATTGCCCCGATCGTTCAGAAATTGAAATCACAATAAAGAAAAAAGAGCAACCGAGTAAGGATGTATAAAAAAATAAATTAGAAGTTCAGTATATTTACGGATTTCTAATTCAGGGCTAACAGTGCATGATGTGATTGTCGAGGAAAACGTAACGTTACTAAAAAGGTAAGGGGGAATCGATGGAACCAGAAAAAATATGCCATGTTGGCGGCCCTTTGTTTGGACAATTTGCTGGATTTCTCACGGTAGAAGTCGAAAGCGGTCAGTTAATGTTTGATTTCAAGCCATCAAAAGAATATCCACATCTAGTAGGGAAGAACTTTAGATATCGGTTGATCGCTAATACTCGCTCTAGCATCAAACGCGAAATTCCTGAAGCGCGTTTCATTTTCTAGGATTTCGTAACGTTTCGATATTCACCAACTAAAAAAGGCGACAAAGTGAACAGAACAATCATTGACAACCTCAAAGCAACATACCGAGACAGCATTATTGACCTGCGATTGATGCACATCTCTTTATTGCAGCTTGAAACGAATTCATATGTGATAGAGACACATAGACAGGCAAGCTTGATAAATGTTCAAACAGCGATCGAGGAACTTGAAACAGAGTCTTTATCGCCTGTCTGTTGCAAGCTAGACAAAGCAGAATTGGAGCTAATATGCAAGTCTTTAACCATATCCAAGCGGGTCAATGAAGGCAAGCCTAATCCTGAAGCTATCAAGCGCTATAACGCGACTTGCAGACTGCTTGGAAAGCTAAAAAAACAGCTTGAAGCTTTAAGCTAAAACGTAACGTTACGGAATTAGGGCGAGGTGACTAAGCCCTGTATTCACTTTCAATTGCTAACCAATTTACCTAGTAAATAGGAGAAAACAGAAAAATGGCTACAAATGATCAAAACCCTGGCGGTACTGAAAAAAGCAAAGAGCTGGAACGAAAAGGCCGTGAAGTTAGAGAGGGCGAGCAGTGGCAGCAACCACATAAAGGCAAGTCAATAACGATTGCTTTGCTGATAGCTACAAGCTTAGCTGTGCCACTGCAAAAACCAGCGCTAGCAGATGACGGCAGACCTGATGATCTAAACAACCCTTGCCCTATTTACGTTCCCGGTCGCGGTTGTGTTCCATCCTGGGTAGTTCTATGAATCAGTTTGAGGTCAAGTGCATATTCCCTAATAGCGGGACAAACCAGATCTACACGTTCAGTTTCAGTGCTGAAAATCCTACTGAAGCATTCTCTAAGTTCCATCAAAGATTTAGAGATGAAGTATACCAAATCAAGTCGATCAAGAGAGGGTAGCCATGTCTTATCAAGACAAGAATTCAGAGCTAATAAAAACTGAGCTAGCCAACCAAAAAGCAGAGTTTGTAGATATACAGAAAGTTATCCAAACTGCTCAGTTAAAACTCGCTCTGTTGTTGATTGAAAGCTCCAACGATGAGGATCTAAGAGAGGCTGCAAAGCATTTATGCGAGTGCAGTAAGTCAGTTAGTGATTACTACATTAGAAAGCTTGCAGAGTAGCCAAGCTCGACAAGGGGTGCAATTCCCCTTACAGGTATTCCCGAAAGGGAAGTAAACAAATAAAAGGAATGCAAAGCAATGTCTAAGTCTAACGAGTCTGCAAAGCTTCAGGTTACTCGCACTAACGTTATTGCCGTTTGTGATGAGTTGGTAGCAGCCGGAAGAACTCGGTTTACAAATCGAGAAGTAGCCGATCGTTTTGAGTCTCCTACGTCTCCTAAAATCCCCGTCTATACGGCAGATTATCGTGAAGAGAATGCTATGAAGCTTACCTTTTCTTCTCTGCCTGAAGCGGTACAGCAGCACATTAAAGACCAGGATGAAACTATTCAAGATCTACGCAACACTATCGACGATCTACGGGCTGAGTTAGCGAACGAAGGCAGCTTCTTTGAGTCGGGTGCGCACGAGCAAAACTAGCAGCAGTAAACCAATAGAAATAAGGGGTGAAATTCCCCTTTTTATCTCAATGCAGAAAGTGAAATGGTACCTGGTACTGTACGGGTATTTCAATAGGGCACCATCGCCAGAGATGCTTGAAGATGGCGGCTTGTGGGAGGAAAAGCTGTGCCATATACAGGGTGACAGTCGATTCGACCCCAAACAACCTAGAGCCGTTAATTACGATCGAGATTTCGTGATCAAGTGGCTAGTTAACAAGCTACTCAAAAAGCTAGAACCCGCCAACTATAACGAGCTGCAAAAGCTAATTTCCGAAGCCTGGAGGGTGTGGAAAGATGAAGAAAAGGCTGACAGGGAAAAGAGCCGCGAAGGGTTTTTGGATTGACCCTTTAGATTTCAAGCGGCATCCCTCAAAGGCGAATGATCGTTGCAAGTGGTTTGACTCAGAGCTAGAATTCACCGTCTATTTAGCCCTGAGACAAACTAAAAAACAAGTGATTATTAAGCCTTCAGTGGTAGTCATTCCATCGTCTCAAAAGTATCAAGAGAAAGTATGGAAATGCGATTACTGTCTACTAGCAGGCAAAACAATCTATGTAGAGGCTAAGGGCAAATGGCTTCTGCACGATAAGGCAGAATTGGAGCTTTTTAGGATGAAGCTTCAATGTATTGAATACTTCCGGCCTGATTTGTTTGAGAATTTAATTCTCGTATCAGATGAAGTGTTCAAGATCGACGGAAATGTATCAACAATTCACTACCAACAATTAAGAGGATCAATAGATGGCATTCTTTAGAAACCCAGCGAATGAAAGTAAAGGCGCTCCATATGCGACCCTTGGAGGGAAAATCGAGGAGCAGAATGTTAAGGCTGAATTCTCAGACCTGCGATTCGTTTCAGATGATGAGAACGTCACTGTATACGCCTATTTTACAAAGTTCAGTGAAGTAGTAGTAGAAAAGGAAGATGGAAAGTGGAACCGTAAAGATCTTCCTGATGAAGTACACAGCTTCAGCATTCGATCGAGCGGTGAATCACTGGTAGAGAAGTCTCTGTTTAAGTTCTTCAAAGAAGAGTTAAGCGAGGATAAAAACTACAGTGGCAGAATCGATTTTTCTGGAACTCCTACCCTTAGCATTTACCTCTCTGGAAAGAATGAGGATGGAGAAGAGGTAGATGATAATGTCATCAAAACTATCATTCTGCCATCTCTCATCAAGTGCAAAGAAGTTGAGCCATCCGGCAAAATCGATGCTAGCAAGCTCAAAGTTCGCAAGGGTAAAAAAGGCGGCGGTAACTGGAGCAATGCGGCCTCTCAGAGCGCTAAGGAAGCTTATGCAGAGCGCTACGCTATCTTCTGCGAGCTAGTGGGTGCTAAGGCTGATGAAGGCTTGCTAGTGGCGTCTATGCAGCTAAAAGATCTGATGCCAGCGGCAGAGGATAGAGAGATATTTCTAGCGGTTCTAGATGTGGTTCTAGGCTAGATTCCCCTGTCTTTCCCTGTTTGCTAGGTAAATCACTTAGCAAATGGGGATAGATAGCCCTTAGCTTCCAGGAATAGCGAATAGAAGGGAAGTTGCAAACTATCAACAGCTTTGAGAATGGCAGACGATATTGACTTTGATTATATAGACCCCGATGAAATCTACTCCCAGTTTGAAGAGTCAATCTTGGAGTTCTGGGAGGATGACTTAAATTTCGCTGAGAATGTCATCAACATCTTAGGAAAATGCTTAATCATTCCCTACCCAGATATCCAGTTACCCATCATTGCATCCTATATTCTGGGTTCTCAAAAATGGGCTAGAGTCCTCCCTTTAATGTTCCATTACGGTGATAAAGGATCGGGCAAAAGTACCACAGCGTTTATCGCTGCTAGGATACATGGTTTCAAGCAAACTCATGCAGCAAAAGACACTGTTGTTGCTCTCAGGAACACTCTAGATAATAGCCGTTGGCTTAATCCAGAAACCAAAACGAAGGAACGCGATGGAGTCATCTTATGTTGGGACAACGTAGGGATTGATACTCTTGATGATCCTGACGTATACGAACTGATGTTAATCGGCTATGACAGGAACTCCAGCCGCAAGGCAACGGGGGGTGAGGTTAAAGGGACTAATGCCGAATACGAGACTTTCGCTCACAAGCTGTTCTCAAGTGTTCATGCAATTCATGAGAATCCTTCGTATGACGAATTGCACAGACGTTTATTAATGATCAGGCATAAGCCTTACCACTTAATGTCTGATGCTGAGAAAAAAGGCAATCAGTGCAATCCTGATACTTTGGTCAATTTCAATAACTATAACTGGGATGCATTAAGTGAAAAGTATTTCTCTTTCTGGAGAAGCAGAGATGTAGTTACCCTGTACGTTCAAACTCGCAAGGCGCTAACCGCATCTAAAAAGACTTTCGACATCCCTATGAGTTCTAATAGATGGGTGATAAGCATTGATATTCTTTGCACAATGATAGTTCTGAAAATCGCAAAGAATATTCCTGAAGCTATCAGCATAATGCAGGCTCATTGGAACTACCTTGATGAGAACTTCAAGAATGTCAATTCTGAGATGGAAATGGTAGAAAGCTACCTATATGAAATGCTTTCATCTCAAAAAGTCTCTCAAGATGTGGCTAGGGCTACTGGCAAACAGCCTGAGAAACTGAAAATTCAAGCTGCCTTAGTCGGGCAGTTCTTAAAAGACAGAATTCGCCTAGGAGAGATTGACAGCGAATATAACAAGGTGAAGAAACAAGTCGCTCTAATGAACGGCTTGGGCTATTCAAGGCGAACGATAGACGGTGAAATATTCTGGGTAGAAAAAATCTAACTTTCTATCTCTCAATTTGCTAACCAAAATAGTAGGTAAATGAAATGACACTCTCTCAGATGACTGATGCCATTGAAGGCAAAAAAGGCGACATTACAAGCGCCTACGAGCGCAACTTGCTACCTAGCTCTATGGAATTAAAGCTAGCTGCTGGAGAAGCTTTAATGCTTGCTTGGAATGCTGCCATAAGCGCTGATAACGAAGCAGAGCGCAACTGGCTGGAGTATGCGGCTACATACATCCACCTAGCGCTAGAGCGCTCTTATGAAGGCTATTCATCGGGGTTCAGACCATACGAACTACAGCCTAGCTATCTGTCTGTAGTTGAACTACAAAACGTACCTTGTGGCGAGTTGTTTAGGGAGATAGGCGGCAATGCATAGTTACATCAAAGAAGAGATACAGGTAAAAAACTTACAGGTAGGCGACACAATAGAATTCAACGCTAGCCGAACTCTCAACCCATCTCTTAAGCACCAGAGAGAACAGCATCTACCTATGCAGGGAAGCATCAAAGCGATCGAGACTTACCCTAGCGGTTTAACGGTGATAGAAACTTACGGCTCTATCTGCATTAAATACACTGCACCTACAACATGGGTACACAAGCTGGTAGAGGATCCTCATCAGTGGGTAGGGTATGAAGCGCCTATGCAGATTAATAATCAGGGTGCAACATTCGAGGGAATTAGCATTGAGTAACTAGAGCAGTTAGCAGTAACCAAGGGGAATAGAAGCAATGGCAATGTATTCTGTGAACATAGAAATCGATGTTGAGACTATCGATACTATTAATCAAGACTCAATTGCACTCAAGCTACAAAATGCAATTGATTCAGTGATTAGTCCATCAGACCAACTAGACTGTGAAATTTTGATAGAAGCTAATTACGACTGCAAGCGATGCGAGGATGCTCGTTTTATTGAAGTAAGAACCGATGTCGATAGCTTCACTAAAAAGCCTTGTCCTAGTTGCAACAGCGCCTTAGATCAGTATTAGGAAGAGAAAAAATGCCTGCTATTTTCACTAAATGCAATTCAATTAACGATGAGCGATTTACCCCTAAAGAGTGGATGGATAAAGCAGCAAAGCTAATCTGCATTGATAATTTTGAGCATGATTTTGCTACATGCTCTCAAGCAATTGAGTATCACGGGTCAATTCCTAACAACTACACTAGAGAATACTCGTTTCTAAATGCTCATTGGATATTTAAGGAAAATTGGTTCCTTAATGCGCCTTTTAGCCTAAATTTAGAGTTCGGATACCACTTGATGAAGATGGCTGACGCTGGCTTATTAGGCGATGGAATCATTCTATGCAATGCCAACACCGAAACAAGATGGTTTAGGAATTATGCAAAAATATCCGATTGGGTATGGTTCCCTAGCAAGCGTGTTGACTTCCTTAACCCTGAGACGCTAGAGCCTGTAAAGAATAATCCTAAGCCGCAAGCTTTCTTTATTAGAGCCAGCCATATCCCTAAGCCTGAAGATGGGATTCTAGCCAAGCTCGACACGGTTACTCACCCGCCAGCGCGATCGCGAAAAGGAAAATCCTTAAAGAGCAGTACCACGGGCAACTAGATCAACTGCTCTGAGAAGCAGAAAAACTAAACGTTGACATCTAAGCTAATACATGCTTAGGTATCGGATGGGTATCACTGGCGGTTAGCTCAGTTGGTAGAGCGCCTGAAGAAACGCTGAAACCTTTATCCTGTAAGCGATGGGCGGTACTGGACTCGAACCAGTGACATCCTGCTTGTAAGGCAGGCGCTCTACCAACTGAGCTAACCGCCCCCGTTGCTTGCCGAATTGTATTGTAGCAGACCTACCCGCTCTGTGTACCCCCTTTTGGAAATTTGCAGTAAGCTAAGTCTGCTGATACAAACGCACCATGCCCTCAGGTCGCACCCACGATCGCATCACGCTTTGGAGCCTGCCCTTAGTTTTGCTGCTAGCGTTTCGGCTGACGCTGAGCTGGTGGCTCACCGGACTGGTGGGAATGGGCTTTCTATTTGGCGGGTTTATGTTTGGGCCAGATCTAGATGTGCGATCGTTGCAGTCGCGCCGTTGGGGCTGGTTTCGCTGGATCTGGGTGCCCTATCGCGGCAGTCTCAAACACCGATCGCGCTTTTCCCACGGCCCGATTATGGGAACGGTAGTGCGGGTGCTGTACCTGTCGCTGTGGATGGCTGTTGCAGGGCTGATCGGCGTAGAAATCATCAACACTCTGGGGCTGAGCGAAATTACCTGGACAGAAATCGGGCAGAGTGTTGGTCAATCTCTGAGACACTACTGGCGCGAGTGGCTGGCGCTGGTTGTCGGTTTGGAACTGGGTGCCCTCAGCCACTACACCAGCGACTGGCTGGTTTCTGACTACAAAAAGTCGCGTAAGCGCCGCCAGAAGCAGCGGAAATCTAAGCGAAAATGAGAGACTAAAAGGGTTTTCTCCAAAACCAAAATTTTCCATGACCCACGCTCAGCCTGATACCGCTAACAGCCTAATGCCGCCAATTCTCGCTGCCCTGCAGCGTCTTGTGGAAGTTGTAGCCCAGCTCCGCCATCCTGAAAGTGGCTGTCCTTGGGACTTAGCTCAGACGCCACAAACCCTAATTCCCTATGTGATTGAGGAAGCCTATGAGGTGGTAGACGCTATTCAGGTGGGCAGCCTTACAGATATTGCCGAAGAACTGGGAGATCTGCTGCTACAGGTTGTTCTGCAAGCACAGGTAGCTCAAGATGCCGGACAGTTCGATCTCGCCGTGGTAGCTAACGGCATTGCCGACAAGCTCATTCGCCGCCATCCCCACGTTTTTGGCGAGGCTGAAGCTACCAATATTGATGACATTCACCACACCTGGGAGCAAATCAAGGCCGCAGAAAAAGGGATACCGCACGAACCCAATAAGCTCACGCCCAAGCTGACCAAGTACAGCCGCACGCTGCCGCCGTTAATGGGCGCTATGAAAATTTCCCAAAAAGCAGCGGCAGCCGGGTTTGAATGGGAAACCATAGATGGGGTGTGGCAGAAGTTCCACGAAGAACTAGAAGAACTACGGCAGGCGATCGCTCATGAACCCAAAGCCAACCAGCAGGCTGAACTAGGAGACCTGCTGTTTACCCTTGTCAACATCGCTCGCTGGCATGACCTCGATGCCTCTGCGGCCCTACAGGGCACCAATCGCCGCTTTATTCAACGCTTTGCCCAGGTGGAGGCTGTAGCTGAGGGATCTCTGGCTGACTACAGCCTAGAAGAACTCGAAGCCCTTTGGCAAAAAGCGAAAGCTAAGCTGGCCCGTGAGGCTGATTAATTGGCGATCGCCGTGCTCGGCCAGGGCTGGGGACGGGCGATGCCGTATCCCTGTAGGTAGTCGACCCCAATTTGGCGCAGGTGCTGCATAGCTGTCTCAGTTTCGACAAACTCAGCTACAGTTTGCAGACCCATCACATGCCCTACGTGATTAATAGACTCGACAATGGCATAAGCTGTCGGGTCGTTGACCAGATCTAAAATAAAGCGCCCATCGATTTTGAGAAAGTCAACTGGCAGGGTCTTCAAGTAGGCAAAAGAGGACATGCCGCTGCCAAAATCGTCGAGAGCAAACCGACAGCCTAGAGCCTTAAGTTCCTGGATAAAGTGAGTGGCTTTGTTCAAATCTGAGATGGCAGCCGTCTCGGTAATTTCAAAGCAGATGGCTTCGGGAGCAATCTTATACTGATCAAATTGTTCTCGTAAGAACGCCAAGAAATATTTATCGTTGAGGCTAGCCCCCGACAGATTAAGCGCGTGCAGTTCGTAGGAAAAATTTGATGATGCCTGGGTTTTATGCTGCAAGGTTTCAAAACAGTTGCGGACTACCCAGCGATCAATTTCTGGCATCAGATCATAGCGCTCAGCGGCGGAAATAAAAGCTGAGGGTCGAATTAGCTGCCCCGCATCATCCACCATGCGCAGCAAGATCTCGGTGTGGGCCTGGTTAGCGCTGTTAGTAGCAGAAACAATCGGCTGGTGATACAGGCGTAGCTGACGCAGCTCTAGAGCCTGACGAACCCGAATGCTCCACTGGCGCTCTTGGCGCTGGTAGGTTAGTGTAGCGTCATCGGGCTGATAGACCTGTACCTGGTTGCGTCCGGCATCTTTGGCCGCATAGCAAGCGGCATCTGCTGCACTCATGACGCTCACCAAGTTGAGGCTGTCAGCATTGATCACAACCAGGCCAATGCTGACACCCACCCCAAAAGAATTGTTTTCCCAAACGAAGCGAAACTGATAAACAGCCTGCCGCAGTTCTTCCGCGATCGCGATCGCCCGGTCCAGCGGACACTGATAGAGCAAGATGCCAAACTCATCACCGCCTAGCCTTGCCAGGGTATCAATTGTACGGATACCGTTTCTGATCAGCCGCGCTAGCTGACGCAGCAGCTCGTCACCTGCTATGTGCCCGCAGGTATCGTTAACCACCTTAAACTGGTCAAGATCAAGGTAGCAGAGGACATGGTGCTGATTTTCCTGATGAGCACTTTCAAGTGCCTGAGTCAGCTTTTGCTCAAAGTAGTTGCGGTTAACTAAGCCCGTCAAAGTGTCATGGTTAGCCTGCCAGGAGATTTGCCGCGCTAGCTTGCGGGCCTGGGTAACATCACGAAAGACTAATACAGCACCAATCACAGTGCCTTTGCGATTGCGAATGGGCGCGGCGGAGTCTTCAATACTAGAGCGGGTACCCTCCCGGTGAATCAGGGCTGTGTGATTAGCTAGGCCCAAGATTACCCCTTCCCTGAGGACGCGCTCTACCGGGTTGGGAGCAGGTTCTAGGGTGATTTCATTGATAATCTGGAAAACTTCTAGTAGGGGACGCCCCTTAGCCTCAGCTTCGCTCCAGCCTGTGAGTTGTTCAGCAATGGGGTTGAAGTAAACCACATGCCCAGTGGCGTCAGTGGTAATCACCGCATCACCGATTGACCGCAGCGTAATTTGGGCCAGCTCTTTTTCTTCAAACAGAGCTTGTTCAGATCGCTTGCGATCGCTGATATCTCGAATAATTTGTAGAACCGTATCTTGGGTATAGGGTACCGTTTGAATCTCTTCATATTGCAGGCGATCGCCAATCCGTACCTGCTGTTCGTGGAGCTGAATTTCACCCGTTTCCAAAGCCTGATGACAAGCTGCCAAATGCCGCTGGACAATTTCAGGCGGGAGGAATGTCTGTAGCGGCTGACCGATGGGATCAAAGGTATCGTCCAGAATGTTGATGTCTGAATTTTGGCGCACTCGCTTCGTGTAATAGCCATCCCGATGCAAAATCATCATTAGATCTGGAATAGCCGAGAGAATGGTGCGGGTCTCAACCTCTTTTTCTACCAGTGCGTTCTCAGCCTGCTGCCGCTGGGTCACATCTTGAGCTAAGGACAAAATTGAAACGAGTTCGCCGGCGTCGTTGAATAGGGCAGAGTTATACCATTCGCAGTAAACGATTCCACCGCTCTTGGTGTAGTTGCGATTATGGATAATACTGCACGAAGTCTGACGGTTGAATAGTTCTGCCGCTGCTTGCTGGACAACCTCTGCGTCGGCTTCGTAAATAAATTGCCAGTCATTTATCTCTCTGCCGGCAACTTCTGCAAATGTCCAGCCGAAGATACTCTCCGCATTTTTCGACCACTGTTTCACGCAGAAGTTTTGATCCCACTCGATCACCGCAAGCGGAGAATTTTCAAAATGAAACTGTAGCTGCTGTAGTGCCTGCTGTAGCTGGAAAGCGGTTGCTCGCTGGGTCGTAATGTCTGTGATGGTGCCCACATAACCCGTAATCTTGCCTTCCAGGCTGCGTTCGGCAATGGCCTGTCCATACACCCAGGTGGTTTTACCCGCGCGATTTCTGAAACGATATTCTAGTTGAAAAGGCTGCCGGGTCTGAGCTGCTTTTGTCCATTCGGTATAGATTGTCTCTCGATCGTCTGGATGCAGGGCCTTCACCCAGCCCTCACCCAACGCTTCCATCAGCGTCAGTCCGGCAATTTGGCACCAGCGCTCATTCACATAAAGACAGTTACCTTCGACATCGGCACGAAAAATACCAACCGGAACCACCTCAGTCAGACTGGCATACTGAGACTGACTTTCTAGCAGCGTTTTTTCAATCACCTGACGCTGCTTGATTTCGGCCTGAGCCTGCTGGTATAGCTCACCTTGATGAATGGCGATCGCCACCTGAGCCGCTAACTGCCGTAAAAGTTCAATTTCGGTCTTTTTCCAGGTGCGTGGGGAACGGCACTGATGCGCTGCTAAAACGCCCCACAGCTCCCCCTCATAGTCAATAGGCAACACTAATCTTGCCTGAACACCATACTGCTGCAGACACTCTCTAAAAGCTGGTACGATGACCGCCGTACTGAGATCGCTATCGGCAATTACAAAGTCCTGAGAAATATTGAACTGTTGGCCTAATGGCTGAGAGTCAGGCAGTAAAACATTTTGCAAGGGCGGCCAGGGTGAAGCTACGGACTCAACTTGTACCTGCTGCTGACCGTCGGGTAGCAGGCGGTTGACTAAAACCCGATCTGCTTTCAGAAATTGACGAACTTCGTTTGCGGTAGTCTGAAGAATTGTTTCGATATCTAAAGACTGGCGAATACGCTGAGTCAGAGTGGTTAGCAGCTGATTGAATTCAAGCTGTTGAGACAGTTGCTGCACACGCTTAATCGCTCAAAGTAAGCTTCAAATTAGATGCAATAGCGTATCAAAAAATACGTTTTTCCTAAGTGATACTTATCACTTAGAAACATTCTTATCCTATCCCTGAGAACTTAGACTTCCCTAGAGATAAGCGACTGTCACACCAGTGCCGCCGTCAGCCTGAGCTGCCGCCTCCCATCGATCTACCTGAGGGTGACGCTTAAGAAATTCGTGGACACCTCGCTTCAGTTTACCTGTTCCATGCCCATGAATAATCCAGATGGGGCCATTGGCTCTAGCGATCGCCTCTTCCAACACTACCTCAGCTTCACTGACCCGCTGCCCGCGTAGATCGAAAGTGTTACGAGAGGTACGCACCGCTGGCGCTTTGGGGGGTGGGATCGCGGCAACCGGAGCGGGGGCTTTCGCCGGAATGTCGGCTTTTTCGCCTGATAACGACTCAATCTCGGCCAGGGAAACCGTCATTTTCATCAGGCCGAAGCGCACTGTCAGTCGGTTGTCGTTGTCGACCTCACTCAGCACTTCTGCGGTTTGGCCCAGGCTGGGAATGCGGACGCGATCGCCCGTTTTTGGCTTAAATCCAGGCTTGGGCTTATTAGGCGCTGGCGGTTGGGGAAGCTGCTGCTGGGCAATTTTGTCAATGGCTGCAGTTGCTTTTTGCGCTTCTTGGGCTTTAGGTTCTCCCTGCTGCAGTCGTCGAATTACCTTAGCAATTTCGCCTTTCGCCTCCGCGATCGCCGCTTGCACAGCCTGTTCCTGCTGTCGCTTGAGATCTTGCTCTCGTTCTTGAAGCTGCTGAGCCTTGGTGGAGACTTCCGCATGGAGCTTTTCGGCCTGAGCCAGCAGCCGCGCCGTTTCTTCAGCGCTGTTTTCCTGCCGTCGCCGCTGGGCTTCTAGGCCCGCAATCACCTGATTCACATCTTCCTGACTGCCAGCGCCGACATAGTTTTCGGCCTGAGCAATGACGGTTTCGTCTAATCCTAAACGGCGAGCAATGCTGAGCGCGTTCGATCGCCCCGGAATGCCCCACAGCAGCCGATAGGTAGGTGAAAGGCTGATGTCATCGAACTCCACCGAAGCATTTTCAAACCGCTCGTCCTCATATTTCAGCGCTTTGAGTTCGCCAAAGTGGGTAGTAGCAACGGTGAGCTGAGCGTGGTCGGCTAAATGCTGCAGCAGAGCGATCGCTAGGGCGCTACCTTCGGAGGGGTCAGTGCCAGCGCCAACTTCATCGAGCAGGACTAGGGCATTGGCGGGATGATCAGTCGTGGGCAGTGAGGAGGAAACCGTCGTGTCTGTCGTGTCACCGGTAGCCTCGGTTGCAGACGGGATAATTTCCTCAGAAGCGGCATCATTTCCGCTCTGAGCAGCAGTAAGCCGATCGAGAATGCGGCTGATGCGGCGAATGTGGCCGGAGAAAGTGGAGAGGCTTTGCTCAATCGATTGCTCGTCACCAATGTCGGCTAGGATTTGCTCAAACCAGGGAATCTCAACGGGTTCACGGGCAGGCACAAATAGCCCTGCTTTCGCCATCAGGGCGGCTAGGCCCAGCGTTTTGAGCGTGACGGTTTTGCCGCCGGTGTTAGGCCCGGTGATAGCGACGACTCGAATTTGTGGCTGAATAATAACGTTGATCGGGATAACCGCGTGGCCTTCTTCATGCTGGGCCTGCCAGACTAGCAGCGGATGCTTGAGCTGACGCAGTGTGGTCACTTCGGCTGGGGCCGTGAAACGGGGCGGATTGGCCTGCAGCCAGCGGGAATAACGGGCACGGGCCGTAGCTAGATCAAGGATTGTGGCGATCGCCAGCAGATGCTCTAGATCCGGCAGCACTTCGGCAACCTGCTCTGAAAGCTGCCGCAGAATTTTTTCTTCTTCTGTTTTTTCCTGTCGCTGCAGTTGCCGCAGGCGGTTGCCCATTTCAATCACGCTTTGCGGCTCAATATAGAGGGTGGCCCCGCTGGTAGAGGCGTCATGGACAATGCCGGGAATCGCATCTTTCTGCGGTGCTTTCACCGGAATCACAAAGCGATCGCCCCGCTGCGTAATCAACTGTTCCTGCACGGCTCCGGCCTGTCGCTGCAGAATCCGCTGCAGCTTCTGCTGAATCTGATCGCGCCCCTGCTTGAGCTGGCTGCGAATGCCTCCCAGCTTAGGGCTAGCGCGATCGGTCACATCGCCTAAGTCATCAATGGCGTGGTGAATGGCCTGCTCTAGCTCTGGAGAAGTGCGCAAATCAGCGATTAGTTCGCTCAGCACCGGCAAGTCATCAGCATGAGTATCAATCAGCCGCCGTAGCTGGCGCATTCCGTTCAGCGTCGTGGCGATCGCCAGCAGTTGTTTGCCAGATAGCATTCCCTGCTTCTCAACCCGCTCTAGCGCCGCGCTGATGTCTTCTACGCCGCTGAAGCTCAGCCCGGTCGTCTCGCTCTCTAGCCAGTCCACCTCCCGCGTTTGCGAGAGCAGGTACTCGCTACCTGCCTGACTATCAGGCAAATGCAAATGACGCGCCGCAATTGCCCCTAGCTTAGTGGCCGCAAAGGTGGCAAGCTGTTGACAAAGACGAGGCCATTCCAGCAAATCAAGCGTTTCAGATTGAATCAAGGTTAGCTATGCAATAAGGCTGATGTGGGTAGATTAGGAGTTGAATATCCGAAAAATGTGTTACGCGATCGCAACTGGGCCGTGCTCTTGAAAAACGAGCTAACGCTTAAGCCTCGATCTACAAAACAAAGTGAAATTACTCCTATTGATCAGTATAGAAGCCATAAAAGCTTTAAATTTTGCCAGGTAATTAGGCCATTTAGCTGGAGTTTCGCTAAAAAATTTAGTTTGAGTGGAAAACTATCGATAATTAAGCTGTGGTGAATCTACCTAAATCGGTTTTGAGACTGACAATTTTTAGCCGCTGACGGCTTCGGCTTCAGTGAATGCAGAACAGATCCTACCTAGCCTAGTTACAGGTCTAGCTGTGGCCACCGCCAGCCAAAACGCAAGCACAACTGACCAGTCAGCCAAAACGACAGATCGATAGTAGCCAGCCTGATAGCTTCACGTCCTATGGCCCACTTCTCCCTCAAGCGTTCTCTCTCCAAAGCGTCAGGCAAGCTGCCGCTGCGCAACGTGCTTGTGGTCTCCTTTGTGGTGCAGGTGACAGCCGTTGTCGGTCTCACCGCCTGGATTTCTTTTCGCAATGGTCAAAAGGCAGTTCAGTCCTTAGCAACTCAGCTCAGTCAGGAAATTAGCGCTCGCATTGAAGATCACGTGCAAGACTATCTGGTGCAGCCAACCTGGGCTTTGGAGCAGAGTCTGAGCGCGATCGCCAGCGGTGATCTATCAGCGACAGACTTAGCCTCGTTGGAACGCCACTTTTGGCACCAGCTACAGGCGGCTGAGTATCTAAGTAGCCTTTACTTTGGCAGCGAAACCGGAGCCTTTGTCGGTGTGCAGCGGCGCCAGGATGGCGAACAGGTACTTTGGTACACCGATAGTGACTCTGTACCTCAGCGAGCCACCTATCGCCTGAACGCTCAGGGCCGCCAAATTGAGCTGATGGATACCCAAACATACGATCCGCGCCTGCGTCCCTGGTATCAAGCGGCGGTTAGCGCTGGTGAGCAAACCTGGAGTCCAATCTATCGCTTTGCCTCCCACGACTATGCTCGGCTCGGCATTACTCCGGCTGCGCCTGTCTATGGCGATCGCGGTCAGCTTCAGGGGGTCTTAGCGGCTGATCTCACCCTTGAGCAAATTAGTGAATTTTTACGAGACTTGCGCATCAGCGAAAACGGTCAGGCATTTATCATCGAACGCTCTGGTGAAGTTGTCGCCAGTTCAGCTCAGGAGCTGCCCTTTGTCAGTACCCGTGAGCAGCCACAGCGCCTCCAGGCCACCGCTAGCCAGTCACCCCTGATTAAGAACACGGCTTTGGCCCTGCTAGAGGACTACGGCAGCTTTAATCAAATCAAGCGGGTGAAGCAGTTTAGCTTTCTGCTCAATGAGAGACGGCAGTTAGTCAGAGTGGTGCCTTTTCGAGATGGGAATCGACTGGACTGGCTGATTGTCACGGTGATTCCAGAAGCTGACTTTATGACCCAAATTGCCGCCAGCAATCGCAATACAGCTTGGCTATGCGTCGGCTCTCTGATTATTGCCAGCCTGATTGCAGCGATGACTTCTCGTTGGGTTGTCAAGCCAATTTTGCGACTCAACACTGCAGCCAAACAGCTAGCCGTTGGCAACTGGGATCAGCCTTTGCCCGAAGCCCGATTTGAGGAACTGGCTGAACTCGCTACGTCCTTTGAACAAATGGCAGAGCAGCTGCAGCATTCTTTTGAAACCTTAGAAACCCAAAATACGGAGCTACAGCACCTCGATCAGCTCAAAGACGAGTTTCTGGCTAATACCTCCCACGAATTGCGCACACCGCTAAACGGCATTATTGGCATTGCCGAGTCTTTAATCGATGGCGCGACCGGGTCTCTCCCCCCCCTAACGCGGGCCAACTTAGCCATGATTGTCACCAGCGGGCGGCGGTTAGCAACGCTGGTCAATGATATTTTGGATTTTTCCAAAATGCGCCATCAGACTTTGGCGCTTCAGCTCAAGCCTATTGGTCTTAGAGAAATTGCTGAGATTGTTTTAGCCCTCAATCGCCCTGGGGCTAGCGCTAAAAAACTACAGCTAATCAATGCTGTCTCGCCTCATCTACCAATGGCCCTAGCCGATGAAAATCGCATACAGCAAATTCTGCATAATCTGATTGACAATGCGGTCAAGTTTACCGAAACCGGCATGGTCGGCGTTTCGGCCCAGGTGAAAGCCAGCCCCCAGACTCGGGACGAATCAGAGGCTGAGGCTCTACCTGCCTCTGATTCAGATTTCATCGGCCAGCTCGCAGTCACAGTCTCTGATACAGGACTGGGAATTGCGCCTGAGCAGTTGCAGAAAATTTTTGAACCCTTCGAGCAGGGAGATGGCTCTACTACTCGCACCTACTCCGGTACCGGATTGGGGCTAGCCGTGACCAAGCAGCTAGTAGAGCTACATGGTGGCGTAATTCAGGTCGTGTCGCAAATAGGCGCTGGCTCGCAGTTCACTTTCACTTTGCCAATCGCTTGGTCACCTACCAAGCGGCTATTCAAGACCTCACCTACCAGCCCAGACCCATTAGACTCACCAGAAATTGTAATTCCGGTGGTAACTGAAATCGGCCCATTGACAACAGATTCTTCAGATTCCAATTTAGAAGAGGCTACCCAGCGGCTATCCCTCAATCCAGAAATACTGAAGATTCTAGTCGTAGATGATGAGCTAATTAACCGTCAGGTTATTGCCAATCATCTGCAAATCCACCACTACGGCGTCTTGCAGGCTGCCAATGGCCCAGAAGCACTGGATTTAATAGAAAAGGGACTGCGGCCAGATTTATTACTGCTAGATGTGATGATGCCGAAGATGACTGGCTATGAAGTCTGTCGGCGGGTACGCCAGCGCTTTCCGGCGCATGAGCTGCCAGTTGTGATGCTAACGGCTAAGGGGCAAATTCCCGACATTGTAGAAGGGCTAGATGCGGGGGCCAATGACTACCTAACAAAACCCGTTTCTAAAGACGAGCTAATTGCGCGGATCCGAACCCATCTGCGTCTCTCTAAAATCAATTTGGCCTATGGCCGTTTTGTACCTCAGGAGTTTTTGCAATTCTTGCAAAAAGACAGCATTGTGGACGTACATTTAGGCGATCAGGTGGAGCAGACAATGTCGGTTTTATTTGCCGACATTCTGGACTTTACGCAGCTGTCGGAGCAGATGACGCCAGCAGAAAACTTCCGCTTTATCAATGCTTTTCTCTCCCGCATGGAGCCAGCGATCGCGGAGTGTAACGGCTTCATCGACAAATATATCGGTGACGCCATCATGGCGCTTTTTAGTGGCCGGGCCGATGACGCCATCAAGGCTAGTTTGTCCATGCTGCAGCGCCTCGCCGATTACAATAGCAGACGTACTCGCAAAGGCTACGTGCCGATTCAAATTGGCATTGGTATCAATACCGGGCCGTTGATGCTAGGTACTGTCGGCGGTAAAAATCGGATGGATAGCACCGTTATTAGTGATACGGTCAACGTGGCCGCTCGCATTGAGCGGATGACTCGGCAATATCAGGTGTCGCTGCTGATCTCTCACTATACGTTTTTGCAGCTACAGGATATGGGCCAGTACAGTATGCGAGTAATTGACCGGGTACAGGCGAGAGGTAAAACCGAGTTTGTCAGCGTCTATGAGGTGTTTGATGCCGATCCGCCTCTGGTACGCGATCGCAAACTAGCTAACAAAACCGAGTTTGAAACAGCGCTCATTCTGTACTATCAGCAGAACTACCGCGAAGCCGCCCGTAAGTTTGCGGCCTGCCTGCAGGGAAACCCAGCCGATTCAGTTGCTCAAATTTATGTTGAGCAGTGCCATCGTCAAGTCGTCAGAGGATAGACCCACGTTAACCAGCGATCTGCTTATCTATCGGCTCAATGGTGAAAGCGTTACGCCCAAGCGCTTGGCCCTGACCGCTGCCAACCTCCAGACAGCCGAGGAATTAATTACCCTATTCCAGCAGGCAGTCGATCAGCCCCAATCCCGGCTCAACCAGCAGCTTCAGGAAATTGAAGGGGAAGAAACCGACTATCGCATCAAGCGTGGACTGGCTCATCTACTGCGCAGTGGCTTCAGCACCTTTGACATTGTCAGTCCCCTAGAGCCGATTGAACTACGCCAGCGCGTTTTTGCCCTGTCAGCCCAGAGCGTCTCCAGTCCGTCCCAGAGCGAGCAAACCTTGACGGTTTTGGCCCAGCAGCTTAGCCAAGAACTGGAGCGAGACGTAGAAGTCGCCCACATTCGCCAAGGACTCTATGCCGACCTGCAGGAAAATCGAATTTTAGTGGCTTTTGACCCACCTACTCCTGCAGCCCTGCTGCATCGCTACAACCTGTCCCAGGTACAGGGAGTTTTCTACCGTGCCAGCCAGATTACGCTCAACGTTCACCGCAACGATCCTGGTGAATACAAGCTGATGTTTCGCTATCTCAAGCTTTTTCGCCTCATGACCTACATCGAAGGCGACGCCGACCACGGCTTTACAATTGCGATTGACGGACCTACTAGCTTGTTCAAAGCCAGCACCCGCTACGGCCTAGATATTGCCAAGCTGATTCCGGCCATTCTGCATGTCACCCGCTGGAGCTTGACGGCTACGCTGCAAATTCGTGACAGCTACAGCAATACCACCCGACAGAAACAGTTTACGCTGGACGCCGACTGTGGTCTGGTCAGCCACTACCCGCCCGGCAAACCCTACGATAGTTTAGTAGAGGCCGCTTTTGCCGATCGCTGGAGCAAGCTTAAAACCCCCTGGCAGCTAGAGCGTGAAGTGGATTTAATTCCCCTGCCCGGCAGCGCCATGATTCCCGATTTTCGCTTAGTGCATCCCGATGGCCGCACCTATCTGCTTGAAATCGTAGGATATTGGCGACCTGAGTATCTGCGCAAAAAGTTCTATCAGGTGCAGCAGTCTGGACGCAGGGACTTAATTTTGGCCGTTTCGGAGCGGCTGAATTTAGATAAAGCAGGTATTAAGCTCAGCCAAACCCCTGCCAGGATTGTTTGGTTTAAGGATAAACTACAGCCTAAAGCAGTTTTGAGCCTGCTAGAGCCTACCGAGTGATATCGCCAGTGCCTTGCCGCGATATAGCTTGCATTTCTTGAGAAGTCTAGTGATTATAGACTGGATAAGCTGAACAGAATGTCGCAGTTTAACAGAAAGCTATGAGTACGGTCTTGATTGTAGATGACAGCTCAACCCTAAGAGAAATGATTTCAGGTCTTCTGATCAAGGCTGGTATGACGGTCATTGAGGCGAAAGACGGGGTTGAAGCGAAGGCAAAAATTCAGGCTAGTCCCCCTGACCTGGTGGTTTTGGACATTGTCATGCCTAACATGAACGGCTATGAGCTGTGTCGCTGGGTAAAGAATAATGCGGGTACCGAAGATGTTCCAGTTGTAATTTGCTCCTCTAAAGGCGAAGAACACGATCGCTACTGGGGTATGAAACAGGGAGCCGATGCCTATATTGCAAAACCGTTTCGTCCAGCGGAAATGGTCGAAACGGTGAAGCAGCTTTTGCGCAGTCGCGGCTAGGGTAGGCTGGGCACTGCCCGCCTCATAAGTTTTCCGATGTTAGCTAGGGTAGGGCGGGCACTGCCCGCCTCACCCAGGATTTTCGTGTCAGCTTTTCCTCTAAATCAGGGCCAACAGCCTCCTAGCGGCCAATGCCCAGATAGCGGAATCCAGCCTCTTCAATGATGGCCTGCTCTAGGAAGTTACGACCGTCAATCAGGATTGCAGAGTGCATAGACTCGGCCATCTTGACGTAGTTGAGATTCTTAAACTGCTTCCAGTCAGTCACCAACACCAGCGCATCGCAGCCATCGGCGAGGAGTTCCGGGTCAGTTTCTACAATGACGCCCGTTAGCCCATCGCGCATACCGCTTTGAGAAATAATCGGGTCGTAGGCTTTAACCTTAGCCCCTAGACGATTTAGCTCCTCAATTAATTTCAGAGAGGGAGCATCGCGCATGTCATCCGTATCAGGCTTGAAGGTGAGACCGAGCAGGCCCACGGTTTTACCCTTGAGAATCTTGAGAACCTGCTGCAGCTTCTCAAGCGTAATTATCCGCTGGCGCTGATTGACATTGATAGTCGCCTTGAGCAGCTCTGCTTCATAACCATAGTCGTCTGCGGTATGAACTAGAGCAGAGACATCTTTCGGGAAGCAGGAACCGCCCCAGCCTAGGCCAGCCTGGAGGAACTTATTGCCGATGCGAGAGTCAAGACCGATGCCCTTAGCCACCTGTACCACATCTGCACCCACGCGATCGCAGATGTTGGCAACCTCATTGATGAAGCTAATCTTAGTAGCCAGGAAAGCGTTGGAGGCATACTTTACCATCTCCGCCGAGCTGAGATCAGTCACCACCACCGGAACTGGCGGCAGAGACTTATCTTCAGCAAGCTGGCGCTCTACGATGGGAGTATACAGCTCTTTCATCATGGCGATCGCTTTGCCGCTGTTGCTACCTAGAACGATGCGATCGGGATTGAACGTATCATAAACCGCAGAACCCTCGCGCAGAAATTCGGGGTTGCTGACAACATCAAAGTTCGCATCTACTACCGGCGGTGCCTCAACCGGAGCACCAGCCCCGACTAAGGCTTTCTTACGCTCGGAAATCCCGTCGAGGACAATCATGCGGACCCAGTCACCAGAGCCAATGGGAACAGTGGACTTGTTGACAATGACCTTGTAGCCGCCATTGAGATGCTCACCAATGCTGCGAGCCACCGCTTCTACATAGCGCGTGTCGCTTTCGCCCGTCGGTAGAGCGGGGGTGCCAACGGCAATAAACAGAATCTCGCCGTGGCTCACGCCGGCGGCGATGTCGGCGGTAAAGGTGAGCGTACCCGCCTGCATGGAAGACTTCATCAGATCAGACAGGCCCGGCTCATAGATAGGCGACTGCCCAGACTGCATGAGCTTGACTTTTTCTTCGTTATTATCGACGCAGATAACGCTGTGGCCAGCATGGGCTAGGCAAACGCCTGTCACTAGGCCGACATATCCGGTTCCAATTACACAAACACGCATAGGGCTGAATCCTCTTCAATGAATTAGGGCTATTAGCTTTAGGAAAACTCTTATCAGTCAAACGGTGGGGAAAGGGTTACTTCAAACACGTTACGCCGTTGCAAAAACTCTTCGTTGGGCAACGATGCCTCTCAAAGCAGCAATAGGGGATGCTTTGTAGGTTTGAGCAGGGCAGTTAAACCGAAGTGGCCGCGATCGCTTTTTCTGTCATTAACCGCTCTTTAAAATCACGAATGGTTAACTCCAGTCCTTGATTGAGCGGAATAGTTGGCTCCCAGTCCAGCCAGGTCTTGGCCCGCTTGATGTCAGGCTGGCGGCGGCGGGGATCGTCTTGGGGCAGTGGCTCAAACTTCAGCTCCGCATCTGGATTAATCATGCTCTGAACGGTTTGAGCTAACTCTAAGATCGTGTATTCATCAGGATTGCCCAAGTTGATCGGGCCGACATGCTCCCTATTCATCAGGCTCATCAAGCCTGCCACAAGGTCAGAAACATAGCAGAAGCTACGGGTCTGAGAGCCTTCGCCATAGACTGTGAGCGGCTTGCCCTGAAGCGCCTGCACGATAAAGTTACTCACAACGCGACCGTCGTTTTCTAACATGCGGGGGCCGTAGGTGTTGAAGATACGAGCTACTCTGATATCGACATCATTTTGACGGTGATAGTCAAAAGCTAGGGTTTCTGCCACCCGCTTGCCTTCGTCATAGCAGCTCCGAATCCCAATGGTGTTGACGTTGCCCCGGTACTCCTCCGGCTGAGGATGGACTTCTGGATCCCCGTACACTTCTGAAGTAGACGCCAGTAGAAATCTGGCCTTGACGCGCTTAGCTAGACCCAACATGTTGAGTGTTCCCATCACGTTGGTTTTGATCGTTTTGACTGGATTGTACTGATAGTGAACCGGCGAGGCTGGACAAGCTAGATGATAAATCTGCTCGACTTCTAAGCGAATAGGTTCAGTAATATCATGGCGAATCAGTTCAAAATTAGGATTGTTAAACCAGCGGAGAATATTGCGCTTATGGCCGGTATAAAAATTATCTAAGCAAATAACTTCATGACCTGCTTCCATCAGCCGATCAATGAGATGGGAGCCAATGAAACCAGCGCCACCCGTAACTAAGATTCTCATATCGTTAACAAGTTGAGGAACATTGGGAGCTAAACCTACACCAGCTAACTCAGTGTTTTCTTTAAGCCAAAGCGTCTAAGCTATGTAGCTTGCAAGCAATCTAACAGAGGATTTGGAGCTAAGCGAAACAACCCTGCGTGGGTTCACTAAAACTTCAACGCTCTCTAAAGGAATACCCAAAAAACACGGTTTTTCATCAGAGATTGAGAATATTGGGAGTACCTGCTCTAATTTGTCTGGGCCAGGAAGGCTTTGCTCAAAATCAATTTTGGCCTATTCTCTGCGATTTGGCGTCAATAGGACGACCAGCGCTCGCTTAAGTCTGTAGATTAGGCAGCAGAAACTTTTGGGCGCGGTATCTGTATCAGGTTGTTTGGGCATTTGTGCAAGTTTTTATCAGCTAAGTTTCGGACTCCTCTATGCTCTCGGATGCAGTTGGAGCAGTGAGAGCTTGCCAAAGTCCCCGAATGATCCAGACAAATACCGCTAAGAACAATATCAGCAGTAAAGGCGCTAAACCGGCAAAGGGCGCAAGTACGCTTAGCAGCAGCAGCCCGAAGACAAAAATTTTCAAATTGGGGCGATCCATCAGTTTAGAAGATAGTGAACATCACTCCTAAAGTAAAAGACTCCCTTTGCTTCCATCCTCTAGCGATCGAGACATTTTGTTTTGGCTCAGAGTCCGCTAACCCAGTTACAGTTCATCTTGTAAAGACTGGACTATATTGACGAAAATGCTCCCACACGAGGTTCTATGTTAGTCACCCAACAGCCAGTTCTGCGCCGTTTCTGGTACCCAATTTTGCCGATGGAACAACTGCTCAAGACCCCAGCTTCCTTCACGCTGCTGGGCGAAAAGCTGGTGGTATGGCGAGATCAGGCCGGACAACCGGCAGTGCTGCGCGATCGCTGCTGTCACCGCTCTGCTCAGCTCTCCCTCGGTCAGATCAAGGACGGTAGTATTCGCTGCCCCTACCACGGCTGGGCCTTTGACGCAGCAGGAACCTGTGTGCATGTGCCGCAGCTACCGACAGACGGCGCTATTTCGGCGAGCTATCAAGTCAAAGCCTATTCTTGCGTGGAGCGCTACGGGTATATTTGGGTTTGTCTGGCAGACGAGCCGCTGCAGGAGATTCCGGAGATTCCGGAAGCTAGTGAGGCAGACTTTCGTCTGATTCACGAGTTTTACGAACCTTGGGAGTGTGCTGGCCTGCGGGTGATGGAGAACGAGATGGATATGGCTCACCCTGCCTATGTGCATCCCACTACCTTTGGCAGCGAAGCCTACCCCACTCCAGATGAAATGGAGCTGAAGGAAACTGAATGGGGCATCAACTATCGCAGCGTTCTCAAGGTGGTCAATCCTGACTTGCAAAAACAAAACCTAAAAATGGCTCAGGATCAAACCGTAAGGACAATGACAATGCGCTGGTTTATGCCCTTCACTGTGAAGCTGCGGATTGACTATCCCAACGGGCTGTCTCATGTGATTGTTAACACGATGACGCCTATCAGTGATGGAACCTCTCAGATGGTGCAGTTTTGCTTACGCAATGATACCGAAGCCGAGGTGAAGGCAAACGATGTGATTGCTTTCGATCGCGCCGTGACTTTAGAAGATAAGCGGATTTTAGAGACAACTGACTACGACGTGCCGCTGTCTTTGGGCCACGAGCAGCACATGGCTACCGACAAACCCGGCATTTTGATGCGCAAGAAAATGGCGGCTCTGCTCAAAGCTCACGGAGAATCAGAACAGACTCGGCATCGCAGCCGTGAAGCAGCCTTTCCAACTATGCAGCTAGTTTAGAGGCGTCATGACGGGAAAATTGACTACCCACATTCTCGATACGGCTCATGGCTGTCCGGCTGCTGGACTCAAGATTGCCCTGTGGCAGATTGCCCCTGATTCAGAGACGCGATCGCTGCTGAAAACCGCCGTGACTAATGCTGACGGCCGCACTGATGTTCCCCTACTAGCAGACGCTGAGTTCCAGGTGGGCATTTATGAAATTGTCTTTGCTGTCGGTGCTTATTTTGGGCAGCGGGTTAGGGATCTGCCCGACCCGCCTTTTTTGGATCAAATTCCAATCCGCTTTGCGATCGCCGATACCAGCGCTCACTACCACGTGCCGCTGCTGGCTTCTCCTTGGGCTTACAGCACCTATCGCGGCAGCTAGGAAGACTCCAGTCCCGCATCTTTGATAAGATCAAAGGCTTGCAACTGAAGTTAGCTCAATCTGGCTGAAAGGAGAATCCCCCAATGGCTCGCATGTATTACGACAACGATGCCAATTTAGACCTGCTCAATGGTAAAACCGTTGCCATCATCGGCTATGGCTCTCAGGGCCATGCCCATGCTCTAAACCTCAAGGATAGCGGCGTCAACGTGATTGTTGGCCTCTATGAGGGCAGCAAGTCCGTAGCTAAAGCCGAAGGTGAAGGACTAACGGTGAAACCTGTAGCAGAAGCGGCGAAGGCGGCTGACTGGGTGATGATTTTGCTGCCGGATGAGGTGCAAAAAACAGTCTATAAGCAAGACATTGAGCCAAATCTAACCGAAGGCAACGTGCTGCTGTTTGCCCACGGCTTCAATATTCACTTTGGTCAGGTTGTTCCCCCATCTAATGTAGACGTGGTGATGGTGGCTCCCAAAGGGCCAGGGCACCTGGTACGCCGCACCTACGAGCAAGGCCAAGGAGTTCCCTGTTTGTTTGCCGTGTATCAAAATGCGTCTGGGCAAGCTCGCGATCGCGCTATGGCCTACGCCAAGGGCATTGGCGGCACCCGCGCCGGTATTCTTGAAACTACCTTCCGGGAAGAAACTGAAACCGACCTGTTTGGCGAGCAGGTGGTGCTTTGCGGTGGCCTGAGTGAGCTGATTAAGTCCGGCTTTGAAACTCTAGTTGAGGCAGGCTATCAGCCAGAGCTAGCTTATTTTGAGTGCCTGCACGAAGTGAAGCTAATTGTGGATCTGATTGTTGAAGGGGGACTGGCGAATATGCGCGACAGTATCTCCAACACAGCAGAGTATGGCGACTACAGCCGTGGCCCCCGCATCATCACTGATGAAACTCGTAAGGAAATGAAGCAAATCCTGCGGGAAATTCAGACTGGGCAGTTTGCCAAAGAGTTTGTGCTGGAAAATCTAGCAGGCAAAGCAGGCTTCACCGCCATTCGCCGCCGCGAGGCTGAGCACCCGATTGAAGAAGTGGGTAAGGACTTGCGGGCAATGTTTAGCTGGCTGAAAAAAGTTTAGAGCGCTGCTAGTCTCAAATCTGTGAATTGAGGCTGATACGGGGAAGCGGAGACAGGGGGGAACATGGCGATCGCTCATAAACAGGGCTTCTCCCTGTCTTCGCATCCTTGGGCGTTTTTGACTTTGGCACACTGCCTGGCATTAAGCCCCAGGCTTAATGCAAACTCTGAAAATGGACACAACTGGACTCGAACCAGTGACCCCTACGATGTCAACGTAGTGCTCTAACCAACTGAGCTATGCGTCCAAGCGGATATTTAGATTAGCATAGGCAGGAGAGCCTAAGCAATCCTTCTTTACAGACATTATCTGGTTAGGATAGAAAAAACCTCAAGCATCTCTATGGACTGGCAAGCGGTTGCAGGCAACTGGATTTTAGTACCTCCTAGACCTAAAGCGCTGATTCATTTTCTGGGGGGAGCCTTTGTGGCAGCAGCCCCTCATCTGACCTACCGCTGGCTGCTAGAGAACCTGGGACGGCAGGGATACGCAATCGTCGCCACCCCGTTTGTCAATACCTTTGACCATAAGGCGATCGCTCAGGAAGTTCTCACCACCTTCGACCAGGGACTACACTATCTGCAAAAAAGAGTCCTCACCCAGGGCTACCTGCCGATTTATGGTCTAGGGCACAGCATGGGCTGCAAAGTTCATTTGCTAATTAACAGCCTCTATGAGGTGGAGCGGGCCGGCAATATCTTGGTTTCGTTCAATAACTATCCGGCGCGGCGAGCGATTCCGCTGCTGGAGCAGATGGTTAGCTTTGCCCCTGCCTTCAGTATGGAATTTATTCCCTCTCCTGAGGAAACGTTGCAGCTGGCCTATCAGCACTACGGCGTGCGGCGCAATTTGCTGATCAAATTCCGCCGGGATGATATTGACCAAACGCGATCGCTCTCAGATGTCCTTATCCAGAGATTTCCAGAGCTAACCACGGTACAGATCTTGCCCGGTACTCATACAACGCCCATCGCCCAGGATGTTGCCTGGGAACCAGGCGCTAGTTTTAGTCCCTTAGACGCGATCGGCCAGTTTATGAAGCAGGAGTTTTACCGCGACCTGAATCAGCTTCAGCGAACTATGCTGCAGTGGCTAGATCCGTTGGCCCCGGTTTAGGCCAGGTTGCCCCATGTCCTGTCGCTTATAGTGCAGGCTGGCTTCATTGCGACAAAAAATAGGGAACGGGATGCAAGCAGAATCGCTCAGACTTCTCGTTCCCCCAGGTTTCCCTGCAGTTGTTTATTTCTGGATGGCTGGAACTCATTCAGGCTCTGCCCTGAATACTCGTAATATTCGTAACTGGCAGTGATGGGCGATCGCCCTTGCCTAAAAGTTCTCTAAAATTCGCTGCACAATCTGCATCCCGGTCACAGCCTGCCAGCCAAACAGACCGACTAGGACTACATTTAGCGTGATGTGGGTATAGCGAGCAGCATCATTGCCCTTCTGCATCAGCGGCACTAGCGAAGCGGAAGTTGCAATCAGTCCGGTCATGCCTAGACCCGCCAGCAGATGGGGGCCAAAAAACAGCTTGCCGTTGTTGATGTAGGTAACGGCCATCCCGCCTAAGGAACCAATCACCATGAAAGCCAGCAAGGCAGAACCAATTTTGTGGTGCCGGGTACCGTACTTACCCTGGGCTAGCTCTTTTCGCTTCTCTTTGTCTTCAGTCGTGCGAATGCGACGTGCCTGAATTCCGAGATATAGCGCATACAGGGTGAGCGCTAGCAGACCCCACATAATGATCGGGTGAATAAAATTTAGCCAAGGTTTAATTGGTTCTAAAGCCTCTAGGTTCATAGTCTTTTGCTGAGTTGTTCTTCACAAAAGTTAGCATAAATTTTCACTATCTGAGAGAGCTAAGATGATAAAACCAGCTTCTCTGACAAGGGCAAATGTCAGGGAATAAGCCAACACTACAATTCAATTTTTGCGCTTGAGCAAATTCAAAACTGTTCAGCATATTCGCTAATTACCCAAAATTCGCGTTAAGCCCTCACTCATCATGAAACTGCGCTGGAAATGGCTGTCACTAGTCTTAGCGGGCCTGCTTGCAACCTCGAACATTGGCCTGCTGGGAGAACTGGTTTGGGCGCAATCGCCTCTAGCTCAGGCCCCGGAGGAAAGCGATCGCGGTGAAGCATCTTCTCCAGAGGAATTTCCGCCTTTACCTGATGCACCGGAAGAAGGGGAAGCGCCTGCCGAACCGGATGCCAGCTTAGAGACGCCAGTTCCAGAGGACAACTCGGAGGCTGAAGGCACCGATTCAGCCGGCAGCGATGAATCGGCCACAGACGCACCGACCGAAGCGATTGGAGATGAAGCGGTCTCAGATGAAGCGGTTCAGCCTAGTCCAGAAGAGTTAGCACGCCAGCAGTTGCTGATAGAAGCCGATCGGCTCTTC
The DNA here is from genome assembly GCF_030405905.1 of Sphaerothrix gracilis Ecp01. NCBI lineage: Bacteria > Bacillati > Cyanobacteriota > Cyanophyceae > Nodosilineales > Nodosilineaceae > Sphaerothrix > Sphaerothrix gracilis. The sequence goes on along the minus strand of NZ_JASATW010000010.1, from coordinate 26,763 downwards.
CTAGCCGGCGATCGCGCTGCGGCAGTCCAGCTCTATCGACAGGCAAAGGAACCTCTGCCAGAGGGAGAAGCCACGTTGGAACTGCCGGAGCCAGTCCTGTCGGCTGACAATCTTTCACCAGCCGCAGCGGTTTATTGGCGTGAGGCTGAGGCGGGGACTGAATTAGGGCTAGAAACCCGGATACTAGTCCCGCTACAGCTCCTGGTTGAACAGTACCCAGAGTTTATTCCCGGTCATATTCGCTACGCTCAAGCTTTGATTGAATACGATCGCTCAGAGGAAGCGATCGCAGTGATGTCAGCCGCCGCCACTCGCTATCCAGCCCAGCCCGACTTGCTGATGGCTCAGGTTGAAGTGCTGATGCATGCTGAGCAGTGGATTGAAGCCTCGATCGCGGCCCGACAGTTTGCAGTGCTCAATCCCCGCCATCCAGAGCACGATGCCATGCTAGAACTGGCAAACACCAATCTGGATCGGTTCCGCCGAGAGCTGCGGCAGGACCTGCAGGGCAACGTCATTGGCAACATTGTCACGGGAGCACTAGGCTATGCGCTGACGGGCGGGCTGTTTGGCCCTTTCTCGGCCTTAGACTCGACGCTGCTGCTGCTGCGGGGTGAGAGCGGTATGGGCGATCGCATTGCTGAGCAGGCGCGGGAGCAGCTCCCCGTTGTCACTGATCCAGAAGTCACGGCTTACATCAATGGTCTGGGTCAGCGGCTAGCCCGCGTCGCTGGACGAGATGAGTTTGACTATGAGTTCTACGTGGTTTTAGACGAGCGGCTGAATGCCTTCGCTCTGCCAGGGGGCAAAATTTTTATCAATGCCGGTGCCATCCTCAAAACCGAATCCGCGGCTGAGCTGGCCGGGCTGCTAGCGCATGAAATTTCTCATGCTGTGCTCTCCCACGGATTTCAGCTAGCCACCGAAGGCAATCTTGCCGCCAGTCTGGCCCAATACATACCCGTACCAGCCGCCGCCAACATTGCCACTGGGCTGGTAGTAACGGGCTATTCCCGGCAGATGGAGCGGCAGGCAGACGTGATGGGCACGCAGATTCTAGCAGCCAGTGGTTACGCGGCAGATGGCCTGTATCGCCTGATGATGACGCTCGACCAGGAAGCTGGGGAACGGGCTGGTCTAAGCTGGTTTGCGACGCACCCTCGCACAGATGACCGAGTGCTGTATTTAGCTGAACTGGTGGAGACTGGTGGCTACGAGCGCTTTGCCTACGAAGGGGTAGAACCCCACTTGGAAATTCAGCAGCGAGTTACCACCCTTTTGAAGGAATATGAGCTGCAGGAGCGCTTAGAAGAAGCTCAATAGTCAACCCAGACTGTTGCAATTCTTAAACTAGGCAACGAGATTTAAGGGCTTTGGGGTTGATACACTAAGGGTCATGATTGGGGATGCTGTCTGGGCTGACCCACCTATTTAATCAAACCTCGTAAAGACTGCAGGCTCAAAGGCTCTTTAGCTGCGATCGCCCGCTACAGGCGCAACCCTCATAAGCAAGTATTAAAGGACTCATGGTAGATTCCCTCAAAAAACCTGATTTTCAAGAAATCCGGCCAGGCGTCAAAGCACCTGCTCAAGACACTATCTTGACGCCGCGCTTTTATACCACTGACTTTGAGGAAATGGCAGAGATGGATATCTCTGTCAATGAAGGGGAGCTGAAAGCCATCCTGGAAGAGTTTCAGGCTGACTACAATCGCCACCATTTTGTGCGTGATGAGCAGTTCAATCAGTCCTGGGAGCATATTGATGGCGAAACCCGCAAGCTGTTCGTTGAATTTTTAGAGCGCTCCTGTACGGCTGAATTTTCCGGTTTCTTACTTTACAAAGAGCTAGGACGCCGTCTCAAGGGCAAAAGCCCGGTACTGGCGGAGTGCTTTTCGTTGATGTCGCGGGATGAGGCTCGGCACGCAGGCTTTCTCAATAAAGCCATGTCGGACTTCAATCTCCAGCTTGATCTCGGCTTTTTGACCAAGAGCAAAAAGTATACCTTCTTCAAACCCAAGTTCATTTTCTACGCCACCTATCTCTCTGAGAAGATTGGCTACTGGCGCTACATCACCATCTATCGCCACCTAGAGTCTCACCCCGAAAACCAGATTTACCCTATCTTCCGCTTCTTTGAGAACTGGTGCCAGGATGAGAATCGTCACGGCGACTTTTTTGCGGCGCTGATGAAGGCCCAGCCTTCTATTCTCAACGACTGGAAAGCGAAGCTGTGGTGTCGCTTCTTCTTGCTGTCAGTCTTTGTGACTATGTATCTGAATGACCTGCAGCGCAGTGATTTCTACAAGTCGATTGGCCTGAACGCTAGAGACTACGACATTCACGTAATCCGTAAGACCAACGAGTCTGCCGGACGGGTATTCCCGGTGATCCTCAATGTTGACCATCCCCAATTCGTGGCGCTGATGGATGAAGCTGCTGCTAGCAACGCTAAGCTCAGCGCCATTGGCAGTTCCACTCAGCCCAAGTTAATCAAGCTGCTGCGGCGACTACCCCATATTGCAGCCATTGGGGCCAAGGTAGTGCGGCTTTATCTGATGAAGCCAATCGATGTCACTTCTCTACGGGCAATGGTGCGTTAATCACACCAGCCCAAATTTTCACCCCCTTCAGGGCGGCTCTGAACGTCAGAGCCGCTTTTCTTTGGAACTCAATCAATTACAAAGCTAATTTTGTATTTGCCCTGGGAGCAAAGATAGGCCAAATGCTGTCAGCTTAACAGGGGTGACGCTGCGACACAGGCCAATAGTCGCGACAAACGGCATCACAGCTTTCCATAGCAAATCATCAAATTACCGGCATGAAGTTTGATTTAATTCCAACCGCCCGGCAGCTTACCGCAGCGGTCAGAGGAACCCATGTGAGGCCGTTGATGGGGCTGTGTTGTGGCTGTCTGGTGGGAGTGGGGGGGGCGTGGCAATTGCCTGCGATCGCTCAGTCTGAAACCAATACCGAAAATGCCGTAGACCGCGTTGAGATTGCGCCAGCAGTACTGGAAGATAGTCCGGTTTTGCAGCGCTGGATAGAAGCGGTCCCAGATCTGCTCTCAGACATGCAGCATGATCCTAGCTTTCGCACTCGGCTCAGGATCGGCTATGCCAATTTTCCCTCCAGCAATCAGGCCAGCGGCATTCATGTTGGCATAGAGGATGTCTTTATTGGTCAAACCAGACTCACTCTCAGCGGCGATTATCAGTCAGACCTTGAGGGCGATCGCCAATCCTATGGCGGTGATTTACGCTATTACGTTTTGCCGCTGGGAGAATACATCAACGTTGCACCTATCGTGGGCTATCGCTCTTTAGCTACCAACCGCTATGAGGTTGACGGTCTCAACCTAGGTGTGCGCCTGCAGGTAGTGCCCTCACGGACTGGGGCTGCTGATGTTTCGCTGACACAGACCTGGGTGGCTCCTTACAGCGAGGAAGAAGTGGGACTCACCACGCTGTCATTTGGCTATGCCCTTACCCCCCAATGGCGGCTGTCAACCGACATTCAGTTGCAAAACTCAAAACAGCGGCAGGACAGTCGAGTCGGCGTAGTCGCCGAATGGATGCTTTAGATGTGATGGGGTCGGAAATTTGTGCTAATTTTAAACCTGAGCTGACCTGATGGGTCAGGCGATATGCTTATGGTTAAAAATTGGTCATAGGTGGTGTTGCTATCTCCCATAGCAGAGCAGCTGAAGTTTTAATTTTGTAGTAGCTTACTATTTTTGCTGAATAGGCTGTAGACGCAAAGACATCAGAACGATATGACTCAGGTTGTAGTTGGTGAAAACGAAGGAATTGAATCCGCACTGCGTCGTTTCAAGCGGCAGGTTTCCAAAGCAGGCATTTTCTCAGAAGTTAAGCGGCGGCGGCATTTTGAAACGCCCCAGGAAAAGCGCAAACGTAAGGCAGTTGCTCGCCGGAAAAAGCGTTTTCGGTAGGCTAGCCGTTTGCTAAACCTCTTTAACTGCGATCGCGCCGATGTAGCTTTACTGGCTGAGGTGCGATCGCAGTTGCTTTAAAGCCTTCAGCTGACAGAGAGAGCGCTATAGCAAGAGTTCAGCCCTCTTTTTTTGGACTGAGAATCTGGTGGTTGTGGTGGATTTTGGCAAAAACCCTAGCTAGAGACTGAGAAAAAGATCCTCTTCCCACTATTATCTTGAGGGAGGCACTGGCTGCCATCATCGATGCGAGACCGAGAGTTGTCGCTCAAAAAATGCTTGGGAAGAGGATCTCAATGTCTATTCGCACAGTTTCTACACAACCCTACTCTGATCAAAAGCCGGGGACATCTGGGCTGCGGAAGCAGGTTCCTGCGTTTCAGCAGGAGAATTACTTAGAGAATTTTATTCAGTCTATCTTCGATAGCTTAGAAAGCCTGCAGGGCGAAACCCTGGTGCTTGGCGGAGATGGACGCTACTACAACCGTCCGGCTATTCAAATTATTCTTAAGATGGCAGCGGCCAACGGCTTAGGCCGGGTAATGGTTGGGCAGGGCGGCATCCTTTCTACCCCTGCCGCCTCCTGCGTCATCCGCAAACACAAGGCTCTAGGCGGTATCATCCTGTCGGCCAGCCATAACCCCGGTGGCCCAGAGGGAGACTTCGGCGTCAAGTACAACACCGAAAATGGTGGCCCAGCCCCGGAGAAAGTAACGCAAGCGATTTTTGAGCGCAGCCAGTCCATTGACAGCTACAAAATTCTAGAGGCAGACGATCTCGATCTCGATCACATTGGTTCAACCCAGCTTGGCTCAATGAAAGTAGATGTGATCGATTCCGTGGCAGACTACGCCTCGCTGATGGAATCAATCTTTGATTTTAATCAGATTCAGCAGTTTGTTACCTCCGGCCAGTTTCGCTTGTGCATGGACTCGCTCCACGCCGTGACTGGACCCTACGCCAAAGCGATTTTGGAGCGCCGTCTAAATGCGCCTTCCGGTACCGTGCAGAATGGCGAACCGCTAGAGGACTTTGGCGGCGGACACCCTGACCCTAATTTGGTCTACGCCCATGACTTAGTTGAAACTATGTTTGGCGACAAAGCGCCTGATTTTGGGGCAGCTTCCGATGGAGATGGCGATCGCAACATGATCTTGGGCAATCACTTTTTTGTGACTCCCAGCGATAGTCTGGCCGTTTTGGCTGCCAACGCTAAGCTGGTTCCTGGCTATCGCTCAGGATTAGCGGGTGTAGCCCGCTCTATGCCCACGAGTCAGGCGGTCGATCGCGTGGCGGAAGATCTAGGTATTGACTGCTACGAAACTCCGACCGGCTGGAAGTTTTTTGGCAATCTGCTGGACGCGGGTAAAGCAACGCTGTGCGGTGAGGAGAGCTTTGGTACAGGTTCTGACCACGTGCGCGAAAAAGACGGTCTGTGGGCGGTTTTGTTCTGGCTAAATATTTTAGCGGCGCGTCAGCAGTCAGTGGAGGATATTGTCAAAGAACACTGGCAAACCTACGGGCGCAACTACTACTCACGGCATGACTATGAAGAAGTGGCTGCAGAACCTGCCAATCAGCTCATGGCAAATTTGCGCAGCGCCGTCAAAGAAATGAAAGGTCAGCAGATGGGCAACTATCGGGTCGCCTATGCCGACGATTTCAGCTACCGCGATCCGGTGGATCACAGCGTTAGCGAAAAGCAGGGAATTCGGATTGGCTTCACGGATGGTTCGCGTATTGTCTTTCGCCTATCTGGCACGGGCACAAAAGGAGCTACTCTACGGGTCTATTTAGAAAGCTATGAGCCAGATCCTGCCAAACACGATATTGATACCCAAGCAGCTTTGGCACCCCTGATTCAGCTTGCAGATGAAATTGCTCAGATTCAGTCACTGACAGGGCGCGATCAGCCTACCGTTATCACCTAACAGCGGTATCAAGGAGATAGTAAGCGAGGTTGTGCAGGTGACATAACCTCGTTTTTTCAGATATAGGCTGCCGGGCAATCATTCTTTAGAACGATGGTGGAGCTACCCGTGGCTGATATTATCCGCACTGTATGTAAAGATTTACGGAATGAAAAAATATCGCTGTACCCTTTGCGGATACATTTACAATCCAGAACAGGGAGATCCTGACTCAGGTATTGAGCCGGGAACTGCCTTTGAAGATATTGCCGATGATTGGGTCTGTCCTCAATGCGGTGCTACTAAGTCTCAGTTTGAACCCGTTGATGCCGAATAGCAGAGCCTAAGAATTGCGATCGCTAACCGCATTTAAGGAGAAATGGGAGTGATTAATAAACAGCCTCATCGGTCTAAAAAATCTGGCTCAAACAGGTTTTTGAATATTATCAACTTCCTGGCGATCGCCACAACTGTTGCTCTGTTGGGTGGCTTTACTATTTACTTTATAATTACCAGTTTTTTAAACGACATAGGCTCAGGCATACGCAGCTTGGCTGCAACTTCTCTGCCTATTATTGTTCTAACCTATATTGGTAAGTATAGTCAGCTTTTTCGCTCACAGCACCGCGTTCCTTTATTCAATATATTTTTTGTTTATGCAGTTTGGCTAATCATTCTCATGCTTGTGGTCAGGCTGCTTTCGCAAGAAGCTTTTCCGATTGGCGAGCTTTTATTTTCCAGCACATTGGCCACTATCTTTTGGCGAGACGATAGCAAGTCGTTTCGAGGAATTCTATCCTGTAGCTATGGAGTTTTAGTCGGCTTTTTAGTCTACATAATTTTCTTATTTCCCTTCGTTTAACGCCAGCCCTTTTATGCCTGAATTTATTACGCTGTCAGATCAGCTACCGCCCGTAGCTCCCTACTCTCATGCTGTTAAAGCGGGCGATTTTCTCTTTGTTACCGGACAGCTCGCTGAAGATCCTGCCACGGGGAAAGTGATTAAAGGCCCGATTGTGGAGCAAACTCATCGGGTGATGGAAAATCTACAGATAGTCTTGGCGAAAGCGGGAACAGATCTAACTCAGGTAGTTATGGCTCGCATTTTTATTACTGATTTTCGCTACTATGAAGCCGTCAATCAGGTCTATGCTTCTTACTTTACGCCGGGACGCTTTCCTGGACGTACCACGGTTGGCGTTCTCGGCCTTGCAGACTTTGGCGATGTGGAAATTGATCTGATTGCCTATTGTGGCAAGGAATAAATAAGGTACCCGCGCGGGTGATGCCGCCCCTATCCAAAACTTGCCATGCTGTGAACGAGTTCGGGACGTAACGTAGTCTGAACTTTTCTTTATCAACAAGTTTTCTATAGGAGCATACTCTATGAGTCGTCACGGCATGACGCCCCTGCGTGCGGGTTGTATTCCTCCCTCTCCTTTTTACCAAGATGGCGGCAAATTTGGCCGAATTTTTTCTTCTCTCGCGCCTCTAATCTCAGAGCACGAAGCCTTAGTTAACCTAGGTAAAATCGGCGGGCCAATGGATGAAGGCACTGGGGATGACGCTGCAGGTGAAAGTAGAACGATTCCGGCAGGCTTTACTTTCCTCGGTCAGTTTATCGACCACGATATTACCTTAGATACCACCTCTAGCCTAGAGCGGCAAAATGATCCGACGGCTATTCGTAACTTTCGGACACCTGTTTTAGAGCTTGACAATGTCTATGGTTCCGGCCCTGAAGCCAGTCCTTATCTCTATGACCAAGAAAATCCGGCCAAACTGCTGATCGGCACTGCGTCCAATCCCAGCTACGATCTGCCGCGTAACCGCCAAAATCGGGCACTGATTGGCGATCCCCGCAACGACGAAAACTTAGTTGTTTCTCAACTGCATTTAGCTTTTCTCAAGTTCCACAACGCTGTAGTCGATCATCTTAAGCAGCGAGGAATAGGAGGCGCTGATCTGTTTCATGAGGCCCAGCAAACTGTCCGCTGGCACTATCAGTGGATTGTACTGCATGAGTATCTGCCTCTCATTGTGGGTCAGCCGTTGCTGGACAATATTCAGGATCAGGGACGTCAGTTTTATCAGTTTGGCCAAGAACCCTTTATTCCGGTTGAGTTCTCAGTAGCTGCATTTCGCTTGGGTCATAGCCAGGTGCGCAATAGCTTTCAAATTAACGATCAGGTCAGCGCTAAGCTATTTGACCTCAGTTTTTTCAATGGCGTACCTGTTGGCAAGGCCGTTGACTGGCGCAATTTCTTTAAAATTGATCGTAAGCGTCCGCCTCAGTTCAGCAAAAAACTGGATGCCAAAATTGCTTCTATTTTGCTGAAGCTGCCTTTCATTCCGCCCTCAGAAGAAGCTTCGCTAGCGACCCGCAATCTTCTGCGAGGCCAGTCTTTCAGCTTGCCTTCGGGTCAAGCAGTAACTTGCGCAATGGGTTTGGAACCGTTAAGCGATGAGCAACTGGAGATTGCGCCTCTGGGTTTTGCGGCAGCGCCCCTCTGGTATTACATCTTGAAGGAGGCGGAAATTTTAGGGAAGGGTGAAACGCTCGGCCCGGTGGGAGGTCGCCTAGTTGCGGAAGTCTTCTTAGGGCTGCTAGAAGGTGACTATCTCTCTTATCAAAACGTGCATCCCTGCTGGAAGCCAACCCTACCGGCAGCCGTACCCGGTACCTTTACGATGGCTGACCTGCTCCGATTTGCAGGCGTTGCGGAGGGGGCTTCAGCCGATCAAGACGGGGATGATGATGAGAGAGATGAAGGCAGTGATGACGACGATGATGAGGATTAAAGCAACGCTTTAGTAGTCGCGGCTCAGCGAATGCTTGAAAAGAGTTGAATATTCTTCCTGTTGAAAATTATGCGAAGAAAGCTTTGAGCTATTCTTCGCATTTTTTTAGGGCGATCGCCCTGTTGAAGTCTTGACGGGGGCTAATCATCTAGCGATCGCTCTTCCCAATCTTCGAGGCTGCCAGTCGTCTCTGTTAGGTCTAAATAGAGATCTTGCAGGGCTTGGTTTTGGCTCCGCCGAGAACGGCGACGATATTTTTTAGCCTGCAGCTTAGGTTCTGCTTGAAGACCTGATTCCGTCGTCTTGAATTTGACCGTGGATTCGCGATCAGACTGCTGCTCTAGCAGCACTTGCTGGGCGATCGCTTCCTCTAGCATTGTCAAATAGTAGTTGTAGCGTTCCCAATCCCCTCGCACCGCACAGCCCGGTTCATCCCGGTGCAGGCAGTTGTTGAACTGACAGTCGCTTTGCTGCAGCCGCCGCCGAATCTCTGGAAACAGCCAGGATAGCTGCTGCGGTTGGCAGATAACATCAGGTTGATTGAATCCTGGCGTGTCGGCAATGAATCCGCCCGTAGGTAGCTCAAAAAGTTCGACATGCCGTGTGGTGTGGCGACCGCGCCCTAACTTACCTGATACCTGACTGGTTCGTAAATCGAGCTGGGGCACAAGCTGATTGATCAGGCTGGACTTACCTACGCCGGAGGGGCCTGAAACAATCGTAATTTTATCTCGCAGCCGCATTTGTAGAGCAGGCAGAGCAGCGCCTTGCTGGACGCTGAGCGAAATGGACTGATAGCCCCACCCTTGCAGGCGATCGCACCAAGCTTGCTGAACGCTAGCCGATACCAAATCGCGCTTATTGAGGCAGACAGAAACAGCCATGTCGGTTGACTCAGCTTTTACCAAAAAGCGGCTGAGCTGATAGGGATCTGGTTCTGGTTCAGCCAGCGCAAAGACCAATAAAATTTGGTTAGCATTGGCGACCGGCGGGCGATCCAGGAAAGTCTGTCGGGGTTGTACCTCAGCGATCGCGCCGCGCTCCCCTTCCCAGTCGGGTTCTTCTATCCGAACCCGATCGCCCACAATCACCCGCTGACCCATTTTCTTCAGCCGCGATCGCCGCGTACAAAGGAGCTGCGTTACGGCTGGAGGTGCTGGCTGAGCCGCTACATCACTAGCCGCTCGATCAAGCTTGATAAAATAAAAATTTGCCTGAACGGCTAAAACGGTGCCCCAAAGCGTGCTTTCAGGGCTGTTGGCGGCTAATTCGGCTGGGGGTGGCTGCTTAAGTGGCTCCACAGAACTAAGGCTTGCGAACCTGGACGACAAAATAGTCATCACGTGGCTGCAACTGTTCCACTGCGTAGCCTGCCATCGTCAGGCTGTCGGGGACTTGTTCGATCGGTTCTCCTGCATCCAGCCAAACTTCCAGCAGCGTACCGGCGGCCATCTGCTCTAGCTTGAGCTTGGTGCGTACGAAGTTGAGTGGGCAGGGAGTACCTCGCAGATCAAGCTGATCGTCAGCCGAACGCATGGAGTTTTGAGGTGTTGAAAAAGACGGGTTCATCCGCGAAACAGCCCTCCCAAAAAGCCACCGCCTTTGCCGATGCGATCGCCTCTTACCTCTGCCAGCTGTTCTAATAGCTCTCGCTCTTCTGGCTTGAGCTTAGTAGGAATTTCAAGCAGTACCGTCAGCAGGTGATCGCCTCGGCTAACAGGATTGCCAAGACGCGGCACGCCGTGGTTTTCTAACTTCAACACCGTATTGGGCTGAGTCCCTGCCGGAATCTGAACCTCAACAGGGCCGTCCACCGTATCCACATCCAGCCGACAGCCTAAGATCGCCTGCAGGTAGCTAACTTTGAGATCGGAGAGGACATTGATACCGTCACGCCTAAACTCTGGATGCTCGTTGACAAACAAATAGACATAGAGATCCCCAGGCGGGCCGTTGCGGCGTCCAGCATCTCCTTCTCCAGAGACTCGTAGCCGAGTACCATTATCGACGCCTGCCGGCACAGTAATCTTAAGCTTCTTCGCTTCCTGCTTTTGACCGCTGCCGCCACAGACCTCACATTTCTCCTCGACCATTTCTCCCGTACCGTTACAGGTCGGGCAGGCAGACACCTGTGTAAAGCTACCAAATGGGGTACGAGTAGCGCGTCTGACCTGTCCAGCACCGTTGCAGGTAGAGCAGGTGCGAGGGCGGGTGCCTGGCTTGGCACCGGAACCGCTGCAGTTAGAACAAGTTTCTAAGTGGCTGATCTTAATCTCTTTCTCGCCACCAAAAATTGCCTCTTCAAAATCCAGCTTCAGATCCAACCGTAAATCATCACCCCGCACCGGGCCGCGCCGCCGCGCCCCTTGCCCGGTACCACCGGCAAAACCGCTGAAAAAGCTTTCAAAAATGTCGGCAAAGCCGCCCATATCTGAAAAGTCTTGATAGCCAGCCGCACCGGCACCGCTGACGCCTGCTTCACCAAAGCGATCGTAGCGGGCGCGGGTTTCTGGCTCAGAAAGCACCTCGTAGGCCCGGTTGATTTCCTTGAAGCGCTCTTCGGCCCCCTCTTCTTTGTTGACATCGGGGTGATACTTACGAGCTAGGCGCCGATAGGCGCGCTTTAGCTCATCTGAATCGGCATTGCGGGCGACGCCAAGGATTTCATAGTAGTCACGAGCCATAAAGCGCTGCTGAAGATTTTAAACTTGGATATACTTAAACATTCTAAAGACAGATGTGAGTGTGTAGCCATTAAGTTTCACCTAAAATCTTAACGACTAAGATTCTTCAATGGGTTCATAGTCAGCCGCCACCGTAGGCTGATCGTCAAAAGCGAGTTCGTCCATATCAGCGATCGCGGTATCTTCTTCAAACTCAGGAGAACTGATAGTTTCATCAATTCCGCCCTGATCTACCTCCTGATACGTTTGCTCAACTTCAGACTCGTTGGCTTGCTGGTACAGGGCAGCGCCAATCGTGAACAACGTTTGCTGCAGCGCATCTAACTTGAGCTTGAACTCATCTGGCGTAATAGCGCGATCGCTCATAGCGGCTCTCAGCTCGCCAGCTTTCTCGGTAGCCTCTGCTTTGGTTTCTTCAGCAATAATGTCAGCATTATCTCGCAGCGTTGCTTCATAGCTGTAGAACAAATTGTCGGCCTGGTTTTTCAGCTCAGCCAGCAGCTTACGCTGTGTGTCTTCATCCGCGAAGACTTCTGCCTCCTGCCGCATTCTATCAACCTCGTCAGGATTAAGCCCTCCTGTGCTGGTAATACGAATGCTCTGCTCCCGCCCAGTTCCCTTGTCGCGCGCAGCCACCTGCAAAATACCGTCAGCATCAATCTCAAAAGAGACTTCAATCTGCGGGACGCCCCGGGGTGCGGGGGGAATTCCCGTTAGCTGAAACTTACCTAAGCTCTTATTATCTTTGGCCATTGCCCGCTCTCCTTGGAGAACGTGAACTTCAACCGAAGTTTGACCATCAGTAGCCGTTGAAAAAACCTGAGTTTTACTGGTTGGGATGGTTGTATTGCGTTCAATCACCTTTGTGAACACCTCGCCCAGAGTCTCAATGCCAAGAGACAGCGGCGTTACATCCAGCAGCAGCAGATCTTTAACTTCACCGCCTAAGACACCTGCTTGAATAGCCGCTCCCAAAGCGACCGCTTCATCAGGATTGACCGATCTATCGGGCGCTTTGCCATTAAAATACTGACCGATGGCATCTTGTACAGCCGGGATACGGGTTGAACCGCCAACTAAGATAATGCGGTCAATCTCATCCGGTGACAGCCCGGAATCGTTTAAAGCCTGTTTGACCGGCTCTAGGGTGGCCTCTACTAGTGGGCGAGCCAGTTCCTCAAACTGAGAGCGAGATAGCTCCATTTCCAAGTGCTTCGGCCCTGACTCATCTGCCGTAATGAAAGGCAAGTTGATGGGCGTCGTCAGCATATTAGATAGCTCAATTTTAGCCTTCTCTGCGGCTTCACGCAGTCGCTGTAGGGCCATGCGATCGGCAGACAAATCAATGCTCTCTTGCTCTCGAAACTTTTCGATCATCCAGGTGACAATGCAGTCATCGAAGTCGTCACCGCCTAGATGGTTATTGCCCGATGTGGCCTTAACTTCAAAAACGCCGTCGCCTAGCTGCAAGATGGAAACATCGAAGGTACCGCCGCCCAGGTCAAAAACTAAAACAACCTGATCTTGATCTTGCTTGTCTAGGCCGTAAGACAGGGAAGCGGCTGTCGGCTCATTGATAATTCGCAGCACTTCTAAACCAGCAATCGTCCCGGCATCTTTCGTTGCCTGACGCTGGGCGTCTGTGAAATAGGCGGGAACCGTAATAACGGCCTGTGTGACTTCCTCACCTAGATAAGCCTCGGCATCTCGCTTGAGCTTCTGCAGGATCATCGCTGAGACTTCTTGGGGCGTGTAGTTTGTGCCTCTGATGGTGACATCAACAGTACTATCCCGTCCTTTCACGCACACGTAGGGAACCCGGGAACGCTCCCCTTCGGTATCGCTCCAGCGACGGCCAATAAAGCGTTTGATGCTATAAACCGTATTTTCGGCGTTGGTAACCGCTTGCCGCTTAGCCAACTGACCTACCAAGCGCTCGCCTGCCTTGCCAAAACCGACAATACTGGGCGTTGTTCGGCCCCCTTCGGTGTTGGTAATAACAGATGGTTTACCGCCTTCTAAAACGGCTACGCAGCTATTCGTTGTGCCCAGGTCGATGCCAATTACTTTTCCCATAGCTTGTCGCTAACTTTGCAGTGAAAAACAGGTGAGATACCGCTAATCAAACTTAGCCCATATGCCAGGGAAAGGAAAAATCATTATCTGAAAACAGATCCATATATACAATTGCCTCTTAAATCTAAAGTGTTAGCGACGACAGAAGCCGCAAGCTGACAGAGACTGAGCTTTGCCCTAGAATGTCAGGCTATTCACACCAGATTGAGACAAGTCTAAGCTACAGTCCCCAATCACCGCTAATCACTCGAAACTATTCAGCTTCATCACCTGAATTGTCTTCAGAGGCTGCCGCAACCTCAGCGGGAGCAGCTACTTTCACCATGGCATGTCGTAAAACGCGATCGCCTAAAATATACCCCCTAACCAGCTCTTCTATAACAGTATCCTCAGGATACTCTGCGGTTGGCTCTCGCATGACTGCCTCGTGCAGGTTGGGATCAAACTCCTGCCCTTCAGCTCGCATGGGTGAAACACCAACCCGCTTCAAGCACTCGACTAGCTGTTTATAAACGCTCTGATAGCTTTTATGAATAGCCATCTCTGAGTCTGATTGCGGCTTGATTTGAGACCTAGCTCGCTCAAAGTTGTCCACAACGGGCAGCAATTCACCAATGGTGGAACATTTGACTTGCACCTCATTCTCTTCCCGCTGCTTGCCTGTGCGCTTGCGGAAATTCTCAAAATCAGCCGCGATTCTCATATACTGGCTGGTTCTATCTTCTAGCTGAGCCTTTAGCTCGGCAACTTGCCGTTCTAGAGCAGTAACTTGTTCAGCAGCAGATGAACTCGACCCGGTATCAGCTTCGTCATTTTGAGTAGAGCTAGCTGCTGTCTCATCGCTCGCGGCAGGCGACTGAAAATTCTTTTCAAAATCAAACTCTACAGCGCCATCTTCCTCTTTCAGCTCTTCGACATCGGCAGCGCCCGAAGTGGCCTCTGGAGAATTGTCCATTTGATTAGCTTCGTCAATCATTACACTCGCGATCCGGCTTTCAACAAAAAACTAAATATAGATATCAATCAACTGAGATTTACTGTAGAGGACTCAGTCCATCCAAAATCTATCATGCATGGCCCTGGGTCAAACTGTACCTCTTGAGAGTCTAACAATTTAATATTAAGCCCTACAAGAAAAAGAATAGTGTCTTTTAGCGGTGTAAGCTCAGGGTTTGAGCGTCTGCTTGCCTTTGAAGATAGCTTTTGGACTCATTTGTTTCAACCGGGTAACTGCCTGACGGCGGAGAAACGCGAAGAGAAGCTGCAAAATTTTGTTGAAGCTTCTATGGAGAGGCTATCATCTTTGAAATAGGGTGGCACCGATCTCTCTTTCTGTGCTTGCCATAGCATTTATCGATAGCCTGCTAGAGTTCCGTATTTTTGTCTCATTCTACGGGCATACTGTGTTAACGATCTTTCTCCTTCAGCTATGACTAATTCTTCCTCACAGCGGCGCGCGCTCGTTCTACAACGAAGTTTTTCTCCCTTCAGCAATAAGCTGGTGCAGGCAGGCTATGTAGATGGCGAGCAGATGCAGCAAGCTTTGGCAGAAAGTCGTAAGTCAGGGCGAGCACTTACCGACATTCTGGAGTCCATGACCGGTCAGCAGCTCTCACCTGAGCTGCTGCGACAGTATAAGAAGCAGCAACTGTTCGAATTAAAGATTCTGTACGGAGTTGAGTCTTTAGATCCTGAACTCAGCAGCGTTTCGGGAACTCAAGTCAGTCAGCTGATCCATGATCTCATCCCCGTAGATACCTGCCGTCGCCACCGGCTAATTCCTCTATCGACTGAAGAAGGGGATCCTCCAACTGTTTTGGTAGCTATGGTTGATCCTGAGAATCTAGAAGCTCAGGACGACCTCAACCGCATTCTGCGCCCCAAGGGTTTCCGCCTGCGGCGTCGAGTCATTACGGTTGATGACTTCCAGCGCTTGCTCAACTCCTTCTTAGACGAGCAGGTCGCTTTAGAGAAGAAGAAAGATTTTGAAAAGTCAGTCGATGTCAGATCTGATCTAGAAGACCTTGATCTAGGCGATTTGCAGGATGCGCCCGATGAGGAAGCCGATTTAAGCGTTGCTTTAGAAGATGCCGGAGCGGCCCCCGTTATTGCCTTAGTCAATAAGATCTTGGTCAAAGCCTTACAGGAAGAGGTTTCTGATATTCACGTTGAGCCTCAGGAAGAGTATCTCCGGATTCGCTTCCGCAAAGACGGCGTTCTGCGTCCGGCCTTTGCCCAAAATTTTCCGAAGAAGATTGTTCCAGCAGTTACAGCTCGATTCAAGATTATTGCTGAACTAGACATTGCTGAACGGCGCGTTCCTCAGGACGGTCGCATTCGGCGGATTTTCCAAAACCGCAAGGTGGACTTTCGGGTTAGCACACTGCCAAGCCGCTACGGTGAAAAGGTTGTGCTGCGGATTCTAGACAACGAGGCCACTCAGCTCGGTTTAGACAAGCTCATCACAGACGCGGAAACGCTCAAGATTGTGCAAGAAATGGCAGCGCGTCCCTACGGTCTCATTCTCGTAACAGGGCCAACGGGATCAGGTAAGACCACAACGCTCTATTCAATGCTGTCAGAGCGCAACGATCCGGGGGTCAATATCAGTACGGCAGAAGACCCAATTGAGTACACGCTACCGGGCATTACTCAGGTGCAGGTACTCCGTGAAAAAGGCATGGTGTTTGCCTCAATTTTGCGGGCTTTTCTGCGGCAAGATCCAGACGTAATTCTGGTAGGAGAGACTCGCGACCCGGAAACGGCCAAAACTGCTATTGAAGCGGCTTTGACCGGGCACTTGGTTTTGACGACGCTGCACACGAATGACGCTGCCGGGGCGATCGCCCGTCTAGATGAAATGGGTGTCGAACCTTTTCAGGTTTCTAGCTCTCTGATCGGCGTTTTGGCCCAGCGTTTGATGCGGCGGGTTTGCGCTGACTGTCGCATTCCTTACAATCCTAATTCAGAAGAACTGGCCCGGTTCGGTCTGACTTCTTCTGGCGATGCAGACGTTACTTTTTATAAGGCGAAGACTGTAGCTACGGAGCAGCTAGAGTCCGAGCGGGCAGCTGGAAATCTCTGTTCGACCTGCCAGGGCAGCGGCTATAAGGGGCGGGTCGGTGTATATGAAGTCATGCGTATTACCGAGAATTTACAAGCCCTAATTTCGGAAGGTGCTCCCACCGAACGAATTAAAGAAAGCGCTGTTGAAGAGGGTATGCAAACGCTGTTATCCTACAGCCTTAATCTGGTTCGAGAAGGGCATACCACCCTAGAAGAAGTAGAGCGAGTTACCTTTACAGATACAGGCTTAGAAGCTGAACTCAAGGCTAGACGTAAAACCTCGCTGACCTGTAACACCTGCGGTGCCGGTCTTAAACAGGAATGGCTAGACTGCCCTTACTGTCTAACGCCCCGCTTCCAAAGCTAGCAAGTGTCGGCATGTAGGCTCAACGCCAACATTCAAGTTTACGTTTTTACTGTTTAGCCGCTAGTCTTGCAATAGCCGTTAGCGGGCCATAAACAGGCTTAAGTAATTCGTTACAGCAGAAACCATTTGAGGTAGTCCTATGGAACTGATGATTGAAGACCTGATGGAAGAAGTCGTTGAAAGAGGCGGCTCTGACTTGCACCTTTCAGCCGGTCTGCCACCATATATTCGCGTCAGTGGACATCTAACCCCCACCGAGCATCCGCCCATGTCGCCGGAGCAGTGCCAGCGACTCATTTTTAGTATGCTCAACAATACCCAGCGTAAGCATTTAGAGCAAACCTGGGAATTAGACTGCTCCTATGGCGTTAAAGGGCTAGCCCGTTTTCGCGTCAACGTCTATAAGGATCGGGGTACCTATGCAGCCTGTTTACGGGCCCTAAGTTCAAAGATCCCCAGCATGGATCTGCTGGGTCTGCCCAATATTGTGCGCGAGCTTTCAGAGAAGCCTAGAGGTTTAATCTTGGTGACCGGGCCTACTGGCTCAGGTAAGTCCACCACGCTAGCGTCGATGATCAACAACATCAATCTGACGCGAGCTGAGCATATTCTGACGGTCGAAGATCCGATCGAATTTGTCTATGAGCCGATCAAGAGTTTGGTGCATCAGCGCCAGATTGGGGAAGATACAAAAAGCTTTGCCAATGCGCTCAGAGCGGCCTTGCGGGAGGATCCAGACGTCATTCTCGTGGGTGAGATGCGAGATTTAGAAACGATCTCTCTTGCTATCTCTGCTGCGGAAACAGGCCACCTGGTTTTTGGAACGCTGCACACTAGCTCAGCAGCGCAAACCGTAGACCGCATGGTTGATGTTTTCCCGCCTGAGCAGCAGCAGCAGGTGCGGGTGCAGCTATCAAACTCGCTCGTAGCTGTGCTTAGCCAAACCCTAATTCCTAAGCAGAATCCCAAGCCTGGGGAATTTGGTCGGGTGATGGCCCAGGAAATTATGATTGCGACCCCTGCGATCGCGAACCTGATTCGGGAAGGTAAAACCGCCCAGATTTACAGCGCCATTCAAACGGGCGGTAAGGTCGGGATGCAGACTCTGGAAAAGGTACTGGCCGATCTCTACAGAGAAGGGGCGATTTCATTTGAATCAGCAATGGCGAAGTCGTCTAGAACTGATGAACTACAGCGTCTAATTGGTAGCGCTCCGGCGACAGCCGGTACGGCAGCTACCCGACAAGGTGCGGCAATGGGCGCGGCGCGCCGTCGTTAAACAGTGCTGCTCGCCTGATCGATAGCCTTGCAAGAGACTGTGGTTCTGGCAAGGCTATCAACGCTTTAGGGCGATCGCGAGTCTCCCATTCCTAGCCAGCAGCGGCGTGCTGCCTTTGCCCTTTGCTGTTGGCAATCGTTGTCACAGATTATGTACGTCAGACAGGTTAAATATTTTTTATGATAGGTTGACAGAACAAACTAGCAGAGGCTCTCAAGAGCGCTAGTTGAATCGCTTCAGGCTAGACTGCCTTTGAAGCCAGCATTGCCCATAACAGCTCACAGAAGACTTTAATTGCTATGCCTACCTACGTCGCCACTGGTCGGGATGCTGCTGGACGCAATCGGCGCGAAAAAGTTGCTGCAGAAACGCCGGGTGAGGCCCGGAATCTGCTGAGAGATCGGGGCATCTTTATCCAAGATATTCGGGAAGAGAAAGGCTTCAGCATTGACCTAGAGGACGTGAAGACCTCACTCACTAGCGTCAGCGTTAAGGACAAAGCTATTTTCTCACGGCAGTTTGCGGCCTTGGTCAACGCTGGCGTTGCTCTGGTCAGAGGACTAGGGGTACTTTCAGAAGAATGTCCTAATCCAAAATTGAAGCGATCGCTGCAGGAAATCAATGCTGACGTGCAGCAGGGAACAAGCCTTTCGGACTCGATGCGTAAGCATCCCCAATGCTTTGATGATCTCTATGTGGCTTTGGTACAGGCTGGCGAAGTGGGCGGTGTCTTGGATGAAGTCCTCAATCGCTTGGCCAAGCTGCTAGAGGATCTTAATCGCTTACAGAACCAAATTAAGTCAGCAATGGCCTATCCGGTGACGGTTGGCATTCTGGCGGTGGTTATTTTCGTGGCAATGACCGTCTTTTTGCTGCCCACGTTTGCCGGTATTTTCGCAGAATTTGACGCCGAACTGCCTATGTTTACCCGGTTGATGCTGGGTATCAGTGATTTTCTGCGAACGCCTTTATACGTTGCCATGTTAATTGGTGCCATTGTGGCGGCTGTCTTTGCTTATCGGCAGTACTACAAGACCCGGGTGGGACGCGAAACAATGGATCGCTTTTTCCTGAAGATGCCACTGTTTGGTGATTTGGTACAAAAGACTGCAACCGCTCGGTTTTGCCGAACTTTTGGTTCTCTTTCGCGCTCGGGGGTACCAATTTTGACTGCTCTAGAAATTGTCCGCGATACCGCAGGTAATCGCGTCATCTCCAATGCCATTGATGAGGCCCGTCAGGAAATTCAAACGGGCGGCATGATCAGTTTGGCGTTGCAAAAGCACCAGGTTTTCCCGGTTATGGCAATTCAGATGATCTCTATTGGGGAGGAGACGGGTGAACTTGATCAGATGCTGATGAAAGTGGCTGACTTCTACGAGGATGAAGTTGAGCAGGCTGTCAAAGCGCTGACTAGCATCATGGAGCCAATTATGATTATTGTGCTGGGGGGTATGGTCGGCTCTATTTTGATCTCTATGTACCTGCCGATGTTCAAGATTATGGAAGTGGTGCAGTAGACAACTCACTGTAAAGGACATCTGAAACAACCCATCTGTCATGAGTTTATGCCTAAAGCTCATGGCAGATTTTTTATGACGGGTTATTCAATGCGGTTACTGCAAAACTTCTTCTAACTGATGTTGGTTCCAAAGAGTCTGATAAAGTCCTGGCTGCGCGACTAGATCCTCATGGGAACCGTTTTGAACAATGCGGCCTTGATCCATCACCAGAATGCGATCGGCGGTTGCAGCAGCAGACATTTGGTGAGAAATGAAAATCACGGTCTTGCGCTGGGTACCTTCGGCTAAGTTCTTCAAGATTTCGGTAGCCGTTTTGTTGTCAACGCTGGAGAGGGCATCATCTAAAACCAAAATGGGCGCATCCGTCAGCAACGCCCGTGCTAGCGCTGTGCGCTGACGCTGCCCGCCTGAGAGCGTGATACCCCGCTCGCCAACAACGGTGTCATACTGCTGCGGGAAATTGACAATTTCTTCGTTGATTTGGGCCTGCTTAGCCGTGTGCTGCACGGTCAAGACTTCTGCGAGGGGGTCACCGTAGCGAATATTGTTTTTGATTGTGGTGCTGAAAAGAAAGCTGTCTTGGGGCACAAAGGCGATCGCTTTTCTCAGGTCAGCTACGGCGATCTGAGTAATGTCGTAGCCGTCGAGAAAAAGCTGTTGGGGCTGAATATCGAGTAGACGTGGAATAGCATTAGCCAGGGTGGACTTGCCAGAACCAATAGGGCCGACGACGGCCACCGTCTCGCCGGAGCGAATATGAAAGCTCACCGACTGCAGCGCCGCCTGAGTCGTTCCGGGAAAAGTATA
The DNA here is from genome assembly GCF_030405905.1 of Sphaerothrix gracilis Ecp01. Classification (NCBI taxonomy): domain Bacteria; kingdom Bacillati; phylum Cyanobacteriota; class Cyanophyceae; order Nodosilineales; family Nodosilineaceae; genus Sphaerothrix; species Sphaerothrix gracilis. The sequence continues at coordinate 6,297 of NZ_JASATW010000010.1, read as the reverse complement.
GGTGAGATCGCGGGCCACAATCTCGCCCGTGAGTTTTTGCGGATTGAGCGCAATCGGCTGGGGGACATTTTTGATCTTGGGTCGAGCTTTGAGGATTGCTTCGACCCGGTCGATACTGACTTCGCCTCGCTGATAGGCAGTGATGGTGAAGCCGAGTAGGGCTGTGGGAAAGACTAGGCGCTCTACATACAAAATCAGCGCTACAAAGTCGCCAACGGTGAGAGCACCGCTGGCGATCGCCCCGGCTCCTACGGCTAAAATCACCAGCAAGCTAACGCTGGCCAAACCTCCCAGCAGCGGAAACAGGGTGTTGCGGGTTCTTGCTAGGGTCAAATTGGCCTCTAGCAGCCGCTGGTTAAAATCGGCAAAGGCGTGGCGCTCGTTGTTTTCCTGAGCATAAATTTTGATCAGCGCAATACCGCTCATGTCTTCCTGAATCATTTCGCTCAGGTTGGCGATTTCTTGCTGTACCTGGAGCTGCTGGTTGCGCAGGCGGTGGCTAAAGAGCTGTACCAGGATTAGCATCACCGGGTAGACAATCAGCGCCATGACCGTCAGCCGCCCGTTGATGGTCAACATAACGGGCAGGGTAAACGCATAGGCAAATACTGTATTAGCCAGGCTTAAAACCGCAAATCCCAAAAGGCGGCGAATGTTGTCTACATCGCTAGTGGCTCGGCTAATGAGATCGCCAGCGGTATTGACAGAAAAATAGGCGGGTTCTAACGTCAGTAAGTGTTCAAAGATTTTTTGTTTTAGGTCAAATTCCACCTGTCGGCCTACGCCAAAAATGAGAATCCGAGAACCCATGCGGATAAACCACATGACCGAGGCCAGCAGCAAAATTAGCACAACATAGTAGAGGACTCGGTCGTAGCTGAAGGTAACCTGTAGTTCGTCGATGCCGTCTCGAATCAGCAGCGGGATGGAGACACCGACTAAATTGACAATCAGCAGCGCCCCGATCCCCATCGCGGTTCGACGCCAGTGGGGACGCAAATAGGTGGCTAGTTTGTTCAGTTGCGATCGCGCCATGAATCCAGTCCAGAGAGAAGCAGAGCTACAGCCCTGCTCCCCATCCTAGACGAATTTGGCCGTCAGCCGTTTTGATAGCGGCGGCTTAAACCTCAACCAGTTCGCCCCAGCTAACATCGAAGGGCGGTAGCCAGTCACGGAGGAAATAGTAAATCGAGGATAAAAACTCTTCCCAATAAAGCGTTGTCAGTCGCAGCGCCTCGACGCTAGGAATAATATCCTGCAGGCGAGCCGCTAGATCGCCACTACGGCCCTCTTCAGAAATATAGAAATCTGTTGGACGGGCGACAACCTGCAAGCCTATGTTTTCAAAAGTTAGACCAACACGTCGCATCGTCAGCGCCGGGGCTATCACAATAACGCGGTTATCTTGAGGTCTGGGATTATCTGTGGCGTCAAATAACTCCCGTTCCCGTAAAAACTCTCGAACATCTTCGGCGCTAGCCCGCACGTTGCTGCCAGAATTTTCAATTCGGATTAAATCGGGGGGCACACCATTGTTAGTCAGCAGTTGCCGAATCGCCTGGTCTTTTTCGGCTCTTTCATCCCCGTTTCCAGAGCGCGATCCGGCTGTCACAATGAAGAAGGGTAAAACGCCACGATTGCGCAGGTCACGATAAAGCTCAGTTCCATAAATTAGCCGGGGCACTAGTCCCACATTAAAAGGCCGCTCATTGTCTAACTGGCTAGGAAAGTCACCAGCCTGGTTGACCGTATCAGCGCTGTCGCCTAAAACAACAATGGCAATCACGTCGTTGAGGTCGGCAACTTCAGGAATATCCGCCGGACAGATATCTTCACACAGCGTTCGCCGATCCTGAAAGGCTTCCTGCACCGACTGCTCAGCCTGTCCGACTAGAAAGCGGGCCACTAGCGGCATACTGGCGATCAGCAAAATTGTTAATGCCAACGCGACCTGATTGCCGCTCACCTTCTTGACCCCCTGACTCAAAGCTACAGCCATCAGGGTAATTGCAGCACCCAGCGGTTTGAGCGGAAAAGAAATGATGTTCCAGATGATAGCAACAGTGGGATCGTCTGTCTCCACAAACGACAGAACCAAGAGCGCTAAGAAGATCAGTCCTCCAAACCAGGTGAGATAGTTTCTAGGAATAAATTTGAGTAGAACGTACCAGATGATTAAGCCGACGGCTGCCCACAGCAAGATTCGAGTTAGCAGTACTAGCAACATTACCCTGTATTCCTCTATCAGCCTTCGGTTTAGGAGTTCTGCGGTTTGTTGTAGCACGAGACTAACCCAAAATGATCACAAGTTACCGAGTTTTTTGCCGAATTCGGCAAAAAAACAAAGAAGCCACCTGTCGGTGACTTCTTCGCGCTTTTGAGCTATCAGAACTTGCGGATTAGATCAGCTTTAAGTTGGGATATTCGGCTACAAGCTCGTCAGCGGTCAGCGTCTCGCCTGAAGCTTGAGGTGTCCACAGCACTTCGACAGCCAGCAGCTTTTCCTGTGAGATCGCACCGATCTGATTAAGTGCCTGCCTTAGATCTTGGGTGCTGCTGACTTTGGGAATGGACAGATCTCCCTGAACGCCCACTAATAAAGTCGCCACAATGTACTCTCCGGGACCTTCTGAGAGGGCAATATCGGCAGAGTCTTGCCCTGGTAGGGTCGCTGGCTTATCAGCTTGCCGCAGCTGATTGTTGACGTTGGAAAGGGTTTCGCCAGTAAATTTACTGCGCTCAGTGAGGGCAAAGCGGTTGAACTCTTGCTCAGCAGAGAGCAGGCGAGTCTGCTTGTCTTCAGCAGCGGCATAGGCCCAGTATTCGGGGTGACGCAGCAGAGAGAGGGTAGCCTCTTGCAAAACCTGAGTCAGTCCAGCGCTAGAACCTGTATCAGCCATCTCGGCCATGCGGTTGAGATCGGCCTGGAGTTCCCTGGCATCGGCTAGCAGTCCCACCTGAACCCGGGCTACAGAAACCGTAGGGTTAGTTGCTTCTTCATAGCTAGAGGACTCGCTAGCGTTGCGGAAGCTGCGAACTAAAAAGTTAGCGATCGCCACAAACAGCAGAATGGTGAACAGTCCCCCAAAACCGCCGCCAATGCCAAAAATGGGGAACAGGAAGGGAAAACCAAATCCCCCACCCGGATAATATCCGCCGCCGGAAGGGCCACGATAGGTACGGCTGGGTGGAGCGTAAGGGCGACTGGGTGCTCTAAAGCTACCGCCGCCGATACGACCGCCGCCTCTCGCGGCTAGAGCACTCCCTGCCTGACCCAAGACCAGGGCAGCAATGAGGCTGAGCACTAACAGCGACTTCAAAACGGGTTTTACAAACTTCGTCAGCTTGGACATAACAAATTACCTTGCAATCAAACTTTTTAACAGGTGGGTTCTAAATCGGGCGGGAATGCATGTCTAACGCAGAGCAGCTTATTTCCAATGTAACGTTTCTTAAAGCTAGCTTAGACAGGGCTGGGGCGGCAATTTGGAGGGATTACCGTCCTCTATTCTCAACAAGATTGTCACGTAGATGGCTGAGCATGGCGCTGCTTATCCACCCCCAACAATCGTAACAACTTCTAAGCGATCGCCATTTTGCATTTGAGTGGTTGACCAAAACTGGCGGTGCAGAATTTCGCCATTATATTCAACCGCTACCAGGCGAGGATTGAGCCCGAGCTGCTCTAACAGCGCTGGGAGGCTGGTTTGGGGAGGACAATGCTTGTCTTCTCCATTGACCTGAAGCTGAATTGACTGATTCTGGGCAGAGTCGGGCATGGTTTAGGCGGTCGTTTGCGATAGCGTTTTCAGCGTTTGGCGGTGATGTAGCTGGGCCACGAAATACTGGGTCATGAGCGTTGGCTGCTCTGCCGCCATGATGGCTCTAACCACGGCTACGCGCTCGGCCCCCGCATCTAGAACTTCATCAAGATTGTCGGCATTGATGCCACCGATGGCAAACCAGGGCACAGTGGCCTGGGCTGCAGCCTGTCTAACGTAGTCTAAACCTGCAGCAGGTTTATTAGGCTTAGTCGGTGTGGCATAGACGGGGCCAACGCCAATGTAGTCGGCTCCAGCGGCGATCGCGCGCTCCATCTCATCGAGATTGGTGGTGGAGCAGCCGATGATCCGCTGATCTCCCAGTAGCTGTCTAGCAAAGGCGGGGGAGAGATCCTGCTGGCCGAGGTGAACACCATCGGCCTCAGCCGCCAGGGCTAAGTCAATCCGGTCATTGACGATGAATAACGCCCCATAGTGATGGCAGAGATCTCTCAGCGTCTTCGCCACTTCTAAGCGATCGCTGTCGTCTAGCGCCTTTTCTCGATACTGCACAATCTCCAGCCCCCCTGCCAGGGCTGCCTCAACCACTTCTAGCAGGTGCTCATGGGGCGACGTGACCAGATAAGACTGGGCCTGTCGCAGTCGCTGATGGCGCTGATAGCCCGCTAAATAGCTCTCCAGCGTATATACCTGATAGCGCATTTGCTTGCAGTCAGCCCCCATTTTGGGGTCAATCAGCTTGCCGTACTCTTCCAAAACTCGCAGCGCTTCCTGGGTGCGGCAAAAGTTGGCCTGCAACACCTGCTGTAGATCGGCTCGAACTTCTTCCTGGGGATGGCTGAGGCGGGTGCCAGGATCGGTCGGCGTATTGCGAGCGGCGCGAATTTCAGAGGTGTGCCAAGCTGCTAGGCGCTGGCGCAACTGCTTGAGCTGCTGAGTTGTTTCCGTCTGGTTCAACCCAAAACGACACCATTCTTCTACAATTCTCAGACCTTCACGGGCGCGATCGAGATTGGCATCTAAAATTCGATAGATCGCCGCCTGATTTTTAGAAATGCTTTCGTTTAGCTCGCTGCTAGCCGAGAAAGTATCCATGAGGGCGCTTCTAGCCTAATCGGTTGCCTTCATCCTATCAGCCCGAAACAGGGAGAAAGATCTTTCAATGGTAGGGCTTGCCGACCTTTCAAGGTGACCACCAGGCTGCTGGCAAGGAGGGATTTAGTTAACTTCTTTAACATTTAGGATTCAGGCGGGAGTATCTGAGATATTAATTTGTCGAAATCCCGACGCGACAACTGTTGTCATAATGGCTACACCTCAAAGATTTCTGACCCACCTATTTCTGCTAAGTTTCACGTGGGGACTTCTGCAGCCTCAGGCGATCGCTCAAGCTGAAAGTCTGATGGCTCAAGCCCAGCCCGGCGCTAGTCCGACTCAGCCTCAGCCGCGCCAAGCCAATCCCTATCAGGTGCTACACGTCAACCCGACAGCCGGTAGTGATACTCAAGGTTCCGGGGGCCAAAGACGGCCCTTGCAAACTATCGCCTATGCGCTGCAGGTAGCCCAGCCCAACACGATTATTTTGCTAGCGCCCGGACTATACAATCAAGCTTCAGGCGAAACTTTCCCGCTACGGCTCAAACCTGGCGTCACGATTCAGGGTTCTCCTGGCTCATCTGGGCACACGGCGGTCATTCAGGGAGGTGGCCAGTTTAGCAGCCCCAGCCTAGGGCGACAGAATGTGGCAGTTGTGGCCGCCGATCGCGCTGGCTTAGCGCATGTGACGGTCTCCAATCCCAGCAGCCAAGGGCATGGTCTGTGGATCGAATCTGGCAGTCCCGTCATTCTGGAAAATGTTTTTTCTGGTAGCGGTCAGGCGGGCATCTTTTTGGCAGGAGCGGGAGCGCCCGTGATCCGCGGTAACTATTTCTATCGCAATGCGATCGCCGGTCTGATCATTCATGGCGAAAACGAAGCTGAAATTCACAATAACCGCTTCGAGGAAACGGGGGCAGGCATCACCGTTTCGCAGAATGCCGTACCGCAGATCATTGGTAACCAGATTATCCGCAATCAAGAAGGCTTAGTTCTACTGGCCGGGGCGCAGCCTGTTTTACAGAACAATGATATTTCCCAAAACCGCCGCAACGGAGTGGTTGAGTTTGGCCGCTCGGCTGCGTTGGCGACCGCCCGCGTCCCTGTTGAGCCAGCTTCATCCCCGCCACCGGCTAGCCGCGCCGCTGCCGCCAGTCCTCTCTCGGTCCTGCCAGAAGCACCAGCCGTATCCCCATCGCAGCCAGCCGCGCCGCCGACTCTCAGCCCCGATCCGGCAGCCACTCGTTTGCCCCAGGCCGAAAATCAGCAAACTGCTTTCCCCGCAGACACAGCCGCAACCTCACCTAGCCCAGGTGCCGCAATAGAGGCGATTGGAGGGACTGCTGAAATCCCAGCAGCGTCCCAACCTGAGGCGATCGCCCCTGAACCAGAAACGCTCGCAACAGCCGCCGATTCATCT